>JALRHE010000334.1 GCA_023253235.1 Steroidobacteraceae bacterium | reverse complement strand
GCAAACCCTACGCAACCGGTGTACGTAGCGTGATCAATTACCGTCTCAATAAACTACGATTCCCGAATGCCGTCCGCGTCGACTCGCGCATCCGCGGTCGCTTCACGCTGGTGGCCGTCGAACCGGTGTCACCGACGGTGTTGCAAATCACCGAGCAATACCAAGTCGAGATCGAAGGCGACACCAAACCTGCATGCATCGCCGAAACCGTGATGCGGCTTTTCTTTTGAGGCTGCGCTGAGTATGTCGGCTGTTTTCCTTGATTACGCTACCGTCGACGACGGTGATCTCGATCCGAGGACCTTGCAGGCCAGCGCACCTAGCCTGAGATTTCTGGCCAACACCCCGCAATCTGGCGTCATCGACGCCATACGAGATTGCGAAATCGTGTTACTCAACAAGCTCAAAATCACCGCCGAGGTGATGGCGGCATCACCGAAGTTGCGACTGATCGCACTCTCGGCCACGGGAACGAACAATATCGATCTCGTCGCTGCGGCTGAGCGGGGTATCGCCGTATGCAATATCCGTGACTATTGCACCGTATCAGTCGTGCAACACGCGCTCGGCACACTACTGATGCTCACACATCGCTTGCGCGAGTACTCGCGAATGGCCATCGACGGGACATGGTCACGCAGCCAGCATTTCACGCTGCTGACTCATCCCGTTCGTGAGCTGCACGGCCTAACGCTCGGTATCGTGGGTTACGGCGTGCTGGGTCAGGCGTTTGCCAATGCCTGTCGAAGCGCGCTCGGCATGAACGTTCTGATCGCCAATCGTCCGGGTGAGGCTGCGCAAGCAGGTCGAGTCGACCTCGACGACATGCTGCGGCAGGCGGATGTCGTCTCACTGCACTGCCCCTTGACCGAGCAAACCCGACATCTACTCGATGCCCGACGTCTCTCACTCATGAAGCGCGATGCAATCCTGATCAATACCGCCCGTGGCGCGCTCGTGGATCTCGATGCCCTCGCTGCGGCACTGCGCGCCGGTCGCCTAGGCGGCGCAGCGATCGACGTGCTTCCCGAAGAACCGCCTGTATCCGGTAGTCCGCTGTTCGCCGAAGATCTGCCCAATCTCATCGTGACTCCACATACTGCTTGGGCAGCCCGTGAAGCTCGGCAGCGCTGCCTCGACGAAATCGCCGCCAACATCGTCGACTGGCGCCAAGGTGGTCGGCGCGGCCGGGTGGTCTGAGCATCAGCCATAAGTTTCGGTAATACACCCCTGCGGTGGTTACCGACTCGCTGAGCGTCGGGAATAGGCTAAAATCCGCCCCCCCGAATTGCCGGGCATTCTTTGATCAGCAGGCTTCTCATCATGCTTACCGTGACCCGGTTCCGACTGACTTTGCTCGCCGTCACTCTCGCGCTGACTGCGTGCTCCAAGTCTCCCGCCCCGGGTGGCGGTCAGCCGGGTGGCGGATTCGGCGGTCCGGGCGGTCCTGGCGGAGCCCCACCGGCCGTCATTACGGGCTCGATGGAAACACGCTCCTTTGGTGTCGTCATCGAAGCCGTCGGCACGGCGCTCGCCAAAGAATCGGTCGAAGTCACCTCGAAATCGACCAATACCATCACGGCCATTCGCTTCATCGAGGGGCAGCGGGTTGCTGCCGGTGCGGTGCTCGTCGAATTCGATCGCGCCCAAACGGCGGCGGCGCTGGCTGAGGCCGAGGCCAACTTGATCGAAAGTCGCAACCAGTTCAACCGCGGCCGTGATCTGTCGGTGACCCAAGCGTTGTCGAAAGCCCAACTCGATCAACTTGAAACAGCCGTCAAAACGGGAGAGGCACGCGTCGCGGCTGCCAAAGCTCGACTTGCAGATACAGTGATTCGTGCGCCCTTCGCCGGACGTACCGGTTTTCGTCGCGTCTCGCTCGGCGGTCTCGTCAACCCAGGCAGTGTCATCACGACGCTGGACGATACCTCGATCATCAAGCTCGAGTTCTCTGTGTCGCAGACTTATCTCAACGATCTCAAGCCTGGACTCGCCGTCGAAGCCGTGGCTGAAGGTTTAGGTGAGCGTGTGTTCGCCGGCAAGATCAGCGCCATCGACTCGCGTGTTGATCCGGTGACTCGTTCGGTCACGGTGCGTGCTGAATTACCGAATGCTAACGGCGATATCAAACCCGGCCTCTTCATGAAAGTGCGCGTACGCGGTACCGAAAAGCCGACTTTGATGATCCCAGAAGAAGCATTGGTACCTGAACAAGGTCGTACCTACGTCTTCGTAGTCGAAGGTGGCGAAGCGAAGCGCCGTGAAGTGAGCATCGGCGGACGCGAACCCGGCAGTGTCGCTGTCACAAGCGGTCTCGAAGGTAACGAAACCCTCATCGTCGAAGGCATGCAGCGCATCCGCGATGGCGTTCGCGTGACGGCAACGGCGCGCTCATGAATATTTCCGAGTTTTGCGTTCGTCGTCCCGTCTTTGCGACGGTGTTGAGTGCGCTGCTCGTCATCTTCGGACTCGTCGCGCTCGACCGATTGCCGTTGCGTGAGTATCCAGACATCAACCGCCCGGTCGTCTCGATCGAAACGACCTATCGCGGCGCGTCAGCCAACGTGGTCGAGAACAAGATCACCCAGGTGATCGAAGATCGTATCGCCGGCATCGAAGGTGTCCTGAAGATCGAATCGGACAGTCGTGACGAACGCTCGAGCATCCGCATCGAATTCGACGTCGAGCGCGATATCGATGCGGCGGCCAACGATATCCGCGACCGTATCTCGCGCGTGCTGCAGCAGCTGCCGCCCGAGGCAGATCCGCCGCAGATCGCCAAATCCGATTCAACTGCCGAAGCAGTCATGTTCCTGAGTTTCAACTCGGAGAAGATGACCGAACTCGAAGTCACCGATTACGCCGAGCGATACATCGTCGATCGCTTGTCCACGGTACCGGGTGTCGCGCGTGCCTCGCTCAATGGCGCGCGCCGCGCAGCCATGCGCGTGTGGATCGATCGTCAGTCGCTCGCCGCGCGTTCGCTCACCGTCAGCGACATCGAATCGGCATTACGCCGCGAGAACATCGAATTGCCTGCAGGTCGTATCGAGTCGATCCAGCGCGAATTCTCGCTGCGTACGGAGGTCGGACTCGACGACGAAGATGACTTCCGCAATCTGGTCATCGGGAAAGGACCAGAGGGTCATCTGATCCGTCTTGGCGAAGTCGCGCAAGTTCGTCTCGAAGCGGAGAATGATCGCTCCCTGTTCCGCACCAACGGTCGCGCTGGCGTCGGCATCGGTATCGAGGCGCAGTCGAAAGCCAACGTGCTCGAACTCGTTCAAGGCGTACGCGCCGAGGTCGATCGTATCCAGGCCGACTTGCCCGAAGGCGCTGCGATCGTCGTGAACGTGGACAACGGTGTCGCGATCGAGGCGGCATTGCGCGAAGTTTTGATCGCTGTGATTTTCGCGTTCGTGTCGGTGCTGATCGTGATCTACGGCTTCCTCGGCACACTGCGTACGACCATCATTCCCGCGGTGACCATT
Source organism: Steroidobacteraceae bacterium (assembly GCA_023253235.1). GTDB lineage: Bacteria > Pseudomonadota > Gammaproteobacteria > Steroidobacterales > Steroidobacteraceae > UBA964. The sequence continues at coordinate 1,963 of JALRHE010000334.1, read as the reverse complement.
CCCGTATCCGTCATCGCCGGATTCATGGCGGTTTACGCGCTCGACTACTCCATTAACGTTCTGACCTTGCTCGGCATCGTGCTCGCCATCGGGCTCGTGGTCGATGACTCGATCGTGGTGCTGGAGAATATCCATCGCCGCGCGGAACTCGACGAACCACAAATGGTGGCAGCCATCCGTGGCAGCCGTGAAATCGGTTTCGCGGTAATCGCCACGACGCTCACGCTCGTCGCCGTGTTCGTGCCGATCTCGTTCCTGCCCGGTGACGTCGGCCGTTTGTTCCGCGAATTCGGTCTCACGCTCGCTGCAGCCGTCTTGTTCTCGGCGCTCGTCGCTTTGACCCTCACGCCCATGCTCGCCTCGCGCCTTCCGCCCGAGCGCGACATGAAGCATGGTCGATTCGCGCAAGCTGTCGAGCGCTTCTTCAAGAATCTGGCAGAGATCTACGAGCGACGTCTGCGACAACTCAACCGTCGCCCGCTGTTGATCGTCAGCTCGGTGCTGGGTCTGAGTCTGCTCGGAGTACTGACCTTCCGCGCCATTCCCGAGGAGTTTGCGCCGAGTGCCGATGTCGGTCGCATCTTCATCACGCTGCAGGCGCCTGAAGGCTCGAGTTTCGAATACACCGCCGAATACGGCCGCAAGCTCGAAGCGATCGTCAACAAACAAATGGAGGTCGGTGATATCCAACGCGTCACGCTGCGCGTGCCTGGTGGTTGGGGCGGCGGCGGTGAAGTGACGACCGCGCGAGTCATCATGGTGCTCAAACCGTGGAATGAGCGTGATCGCTCCGCGCAGGACATCGCCGGTGCGTTGCGCAAGGAACTCGGTTCGTTGGCCGGAGTGCGTGCCACCGCCATCCTGCCGGGTGCGCTGCGCGGCGGTTTCGGTTCACCGGTACAAGCCGTCATCGGCGGGCCGGATTACGAAAGTCTCGCGAAGTGGTCGGATCAACTCGTCGCACTCGCCGAAAAGAACCCGGGTCTCACCGGTGTCGAGAGCAACTACCGTCCTCGCAAGCCCCAGATCAAAGTCGCTATCGATCGCGATCGCGCCGCGGATCTCGGTGTCTCACTGCAAACGGTCGGACGTACGCTCGAAACCATGCTCGGATCGCGAATCGTGACGACCTTCATCGATCGAGGTCGCGAGTACAACGTCGTGCTGCAGGGCCGTCCGGATGAGCGCGCTACGACGACGGACCTCACCAACCTGCAGGTTCGCTCGGATCGCACCGGTGAGCTTTTGCCGTTGTCGAGCATCGTCAAATTGACGGAAACGGCGAGCGCGACCGAACTCAGTCGATTCAACCGCCTGCGTGCCGTCGAGATTCGCGCCGATCTCGCCGAGGAATACACCATGGGTGAGGCGGTCGATTGGTTTGAAGACACCGTGCGCAAGGAACTGCCCGCGGGTGCCACCTTGATGTGGGACGGCGAGTCTGCAGATTACGTCCGTAGTGGTGGACAGCTGTGGATCACGCTGTTTTTTGCGGTCGTTATCGTGTTCCTCGTTCTCGCCGCCCAATTCGAGAGTTTCGTGCACCCGGCGATCATCATGGTCACCGTGCCGCTCGCCATGCTCGGCGCCGTGTTTGGTCTCAAAGTTCACGGCATGAGCATCAACATCTTCAGTCAGATTGCCGTTGTCATGTTGATCGGTATCGCCGCCAAGAATGGTGTGCTGATCGTCGAGTTCGCCAACCAGTTGCGGGACCGTGGCAAGGAATTCCACGAGGCCATCATCGAGGCCTCGGTGACGCGCTTGCGTCCCGTCTTGATGACGAGCCTCTGTACGGCCTTTGGTGCCATCCCCTTCTTGTTGGCGACGGGCGCGGGTGCCGAACAGCGATCGCCCATCGGCGTCGTCGTGTTCTACGGCACTATCGTCTCGGTATTCTTAACGCTCTTCGTGGTACCGGCTGTGTATTCCCTCGTCGCGAGGCGCACGAAACCGAGTGACT
>JALRHE010000329.1 GCA_023253235.1 Steroidobacteraceae bacterium | reverse complement strand
GTACGACAGACTCGCGACGCACTGATTGCCATGTCCCGCCACCTGTTGCAGGTCTTTGAGTCGATCGCGGATGAGATCGCGCACTGCCTCGCTGCGATTCTCGTAGCCGCGCTCCTTGACGTAACGGTCAAAGGCTTCAGCCAAGGTATCGTCGATGGAAATCGTCAGCCGCTGCACGGGTGTCACCTCGCAGTGTCGTGAAAGGCCTGAATCAGTGGAAGAAGCGCCTCATTCGGTGGGCCATCGCGGTAGGCGAGCATCAGCGGCCGGTGCCACTCGAATTGTGACGAAGGCAGCGCGACCAGATTGCCACTGGCCAGATCTGGTCCGATTAGCGCCGTCGGTAATACCGTCAAATGTCGTCCGTGTTCGAGCAAGGTTCGACAGAACTCGATCGAGCTGGTTTCGATGCTGAAGTGCGGCGGCGCGAGGCCCGCAGACTCGAACGGCTCGCGCCATGCCGCCTCGACATCGCCCGAGTTGCTGCCGCGTATCCAAGGGTAAGCAGTCAAATCTTCGAGGGTGATTTCTTTGGTCGCGGCGCACAGCGAGTGTTTATGGCCGGCGATGATCCGATACGACTCGTGACCGAGTGTCTCGCGGATGATGCCGGACGTATCGTCGGCGCTCGGGTGAGTGCGTATGTAAACCGCCACATCAAGGGTGTTGTCGGCCAAGGCTGCCAATAGCTCTGCTTGTAGACCGCTCGTGATCGTGACGGTGATGCCGGGGTGTCGCCGCTCCAGAGCCTCGACAGCGGTCGCCACGCGACTGGCGGCGGCGGTGGGGCTTGCTCCGATGCGGATGCGACCGCTGCGTTGGATCGCATCTGATTGCAGCGTTTGGCGCAGTAGGGTCTCGTCGCTGATGACCTGGCGAGCGAAGCGGGCGAGTTCGTGGCCGAAAGCCGTTGGCCGCGGCACGGATGACTCGCGATCCAATAGTCGAACGCCAAGCTCGGCCTCGAGCTGCCTTAGCGACTTGCTGATGGCCTGTTGCGTTCGCCCAAGGTGGGTCGCCGCTCGCGTGAACCCTCCGTGATCGATCACGGCGAGAAAGTAGCGTAGCTGCTGAATCTGCATGGCCTCGTCATGGTAACTCCCGGTTGGGTACGGGGGAATGGAAGTTGTTTTGCGGCGGGCGAGCGATACGGCAGGCTTGTCGCATCTACAAATAGGAGTCGAAAGCATGGCAAGTCTGCAGAGCGTGACCCAGTGGGCGGATGAGACGGACGTTCTGATCTGCGGATATGGTTTGGCCGGTGCGACAGCCGCCATTGAAGCGCACGATCTCGATCCCGGCGCCGACATCCTGATTCTCGAGAAGATGCCGGAGGCGTGGGCTGGCGGTAATTCGCGCGTCTCGGGTCAGTCCTTGCTGATTTCCAAAAACAAGGAAGCGTTGAAGTCGTATCAGCGCGCCATGAGTCAACCCAATCCGATACCCGAAGACATGTTGGACGCTTGGGCTGATCGAATGGTTGCACTCGAGCCTTATATCGAAGCGCGTGCCGCCGAGGTGGGGGCGACCTACCTGCATGGAACCGGTTGGTCCGAGCGCGGCGTAGTGCTCGAGTTTCCGGAACTCGGTGCTGCGGAGGCGGTCGCGCATACGGCGACGATTCTTCCCGTGCCGAGCGGTGTATGGCTCGCCTTCAAGGCGAACGTTGACAAACGTTCGCGAATCCGCAAGCGCTTCGAGACTAAAGTGCTCGATCTCATCCAGGATCCGGATACCCTCGAGGTGTTCGGCGTCGTCGCCGAAATCGGTGGCGAGCGTCGCTACATTCGCGCGCGGCGAGGCGTCGTGATGTGCACCGGTGGCTTCGAGAACAACCTCGATATGCACCGTAATTATTTTGGTCTTTCGCAGGCGCACCCACTCGGCACACCCGGCAATACGGGTGACGGTTTGCGTATCCTCCAGAAGGCGGGCGCCGACATGTGGCACTTGCGCAATCAGGGGCAGTCGGGCGGCATCTGGCCAGGATTCCGGTTTCCCGGAAAAGACACCGTGTTTCTTCGACAGCTCTTCTGGCAGACCTTCAGCTGGATCGATGTTGGTCGCGACGATCAGCGATTCTTCGACGAGACTTGGGAGTGGCAGCTCACGCACTACAAGATGAAGAGTCACGGTGAGTGGATCGACACCCCGCACCATCGTGTATTGCCGATCCACATGATTTTTGACGAAACCACCCGAGTGCATAACCCGCTGATCACCAAGGTCATGACGTGGAATGCTGTCGTCGAGAACTACCCATGGAGTGACGACAACAGCGCGGAAGTGGCCAAAGGCTGGATCGTACGCGCAGATTCCATCGAAGAGCTGGCGACGAAGATCGGAAGAAACCCGGTGGAGTTGGCGGCGACGGTACGCAAGTACAACGAAGCTTGTGCCAAGGGTGTCGACGAGGAGTTCGGGCGCAGTCGGGAGACGCTCTACGCGATCGATAAGCCGCCTTATTACGCCATCGAGATCGTGCCTGCCATCGTCTGTACGGGCGGTGGCGCCAGACGCAATATCGAATCTGAGGTGCTGACGCCAGAAGGCGGTAAGATTCCGCGTCTTTACGAAGCAGGCGAGTTGGGTTCGATGTTCTCCAACCTTTATCAGAACGGTTCATATCTCACCGAGGCGATGATCTCGGGTCGTGCCGCAGGACGTAATGCGGTGCAGCAGAGTGTGTTCAAATGAAGATCAAGACGCCCGCTATGAAACTCGATCTTCGCATCGACAAGATGGAGGTGCGTGACGGCGAGCTACGTCTCGATGGCGTGGCGGGTGTGTTGCCCTGCGAGGCGTCACTCGGTGCTGCGGAAGCCCGTCGTCTGATCCTGCAAGCCTTGCGTCCGAAGATCATCCTCTGGGCGCTGTTCGGCAAAAGCGCATCCGTCAGTAAATAGCGGCATGGATCTCTACTGGACGCTGGTGTTTCTGCACGTCATCGC
>JALRHE010000241.1 GCA_023253235.1 Steroidobacteraceae bacterium | reverse complement strand
ATGACACTGAGTTTTTTGCCGAAACTGATAGCCGTCACTTTGTTGATCGCCGCACTCGGCGGTTGGCAGTTAGAGCTCTTGGTGGATTTCACTCGCCGCATTTTCGAGCGAATACCGGATATCGGGGGGTGATGCCGTGCTCGAGCTCGGTCAATTCGTGCTCAGCTGGATGGAGTCGCTCCTGTTGCCCTTCACGAGGGTGACGGCGTTTTTTCTTACTGCTCCGTTGTTCACACAGATTGCCGGTAGCACGCGCATTCGGTTGATCTATGCGGCAGCGCTTTGCGTGTTGATGTTGCCTGCCATGCCCACGTCCACCAGTGCGCCGCAACTGCCGTTCGGCGAACCCAACTTACTCACCCTGCTCAGTGAGGCCTTGATAGGTGTCTCGATCGGATTGGTGTTGCAGTTCGTATCGGCTGCGGTGGTTCTGGCCGGTGAGCAAATCTCGATGTCGGTCGGTATCGGTTTCGCTCAGTCCTTCGATCCGTCCATCGGATCTACCCCGGTGCTGTCGCAGTTCTTGAACTTGATCGCGCTGCTGATTTTCATCACGGCAGATGGGCATACCGTCATCATCAGCATGATGACCGAGAGCATTCGAGTTCTACCACCTGGAAGCTTCAGTTTGCTCGATATCCAAGCGTGGCTCGACTTCTCCAGCATCATTTTCCGCGGGGCTGCGCTGCTGGCCGCTCCGCTGCTGCTAGCTCTTTTGGCCGTCAATATCGGTGTGGGTGCCTTGTCACGTGCGACCCCGTCCTTGAACGTGTTCGCCGTCGGATTTGCCGTGAGCTTGATCGTCGGCTTCGCATTGTTGTTCGTGTTGATGCCGGTCATCGGCGAGCGCATGACCGAGCTTTGGGGTTTGGCCGAAAGCTATATCCGCGCCCGATTGCTGGGGCAGGGCTAGCATCATGGCCGAAGATCAAGGACAGGAAAAAACAGAAGAGCCGACCGCAAAGCGTTTGCAGCAAGCGCGCGAGCGAGGCGAACTGCCTCGATCACCTGATTTTGGCGGTGCCATGGTCGTGATGGCGTTATGCGCCATGCTGATGTTCATCGGCGGGGACATCGTCGACGATATCGCTGGTCAGATGAAGCAAAGCTTCAGTTTCACTCGCGGTCAAATCGACGATGTGCAGGATTTACCGATGACACTCGGTATGTCCATCTTCAATGGTCTCTGGTCGGTCAAATGGTTGTTCCTCGTTGCCGTGGTCGTCGCCTTGCTGGCGGCATTGGTCAATGGGGGGTTCCAGTTTTCCGGTAAGGCTGCAGCACCAAAGGGCTCCAAGCTCAACCCCTTGAGCGGTTTAAAGCGGATGTTCGGACCGCAGGCGTTGATGGGCGTATTGCGAAATCTGCTCAAGTTCATCGGAATTGCGGGTGTACTGGTGTTGCTGCTGTGGCAACGGCGCGAGGAGATCGTCTCGATGTCGCGAGATGCACTAGAGCCGATGATGGTTCATGGGGCGTCGCTTGCGCTGACAATTTTCACGCTGGTGTCTGCAGTCGTTGCGGCGATCGCGATTCTCGATGTGCCTTATCAGCGCTGGAATTACCTGCGTCGTCTGCGAATGACCAAGCAGGAGATTCGCGATGAAATGAAGGATATCGAGGGACGTCCTGAGGTCAAACAGCAGATTCGTCGCAAGCAGCGTGAACTCAGTCGCGGTCGAATGCTCGACAAAGTGAAGCAGGCCGATGTCGTGATCGTGAACCCGAGCGAGTTCGCCGTTGCGCTCGAATATGACGAAGAGCGCAGCAGTGTGCCGATCGTGCTTGCCAAGGGGAAAGGCGAAGTGGCTCGTGCCATCAAGGAGCGTGCATCCGCAGCCGGCGTTCCCGAGGTATCTGCGCCACCGCTCGCTCGTGCGCTTTATTACACGACCGAGATAAACGACCCGATTCCCGAGGGGCTCTACCGAGCCGTGGCGGCAGTGCTCGCTTACGTCTTCCGTTTGAGTGCGCTGTCAGGGGATTTGCAGCAGCCGGAGTTTAGTGCCCCGGAAGTGCCAGATGATTTCCGCTATGACGAAAACGGTCAGCGTTCTACGGTCAAGAAAACATGAGCAAGAACAACAACCCAAGTTGGTATGGCAAGAGCGCAGCAGCCGACGTTGAATCGGCGCTACGCTCGGGTGATATCGACAGTGTCGTGATGGCAGCCGGCGCGTCGGCCTCGTTGTCGCAGGTGTCGCGTGAACTGGTCCGGCGACTGCGCGAAGTCGGGGCGCGGGTCGAGTTCTATCAGAAGGGCGACGTCGATGCTGCGATACACGCAGCGAATAAATTACTGGCGGACGTGCCTGTCGATCAGTTGACCGCTTCGCGCGTCGACGAGGCGCCACGACTCTTGTTGATCGACGGTGCCGAGCAACTCGATGAGTCGGAATTGATGGCCTTGCAGCGTCTCACTCGTGCGCTGCGCGGATCCACATTCCGTACCGTGTACTTCCTCAAGGCGGATAGCGAGCAGGGACTCGCCGAACCATTGCAGCGCTTGGTACAAGGCAGTTCAACTTGGTGGATCGAGGGAACTGCGCCCATCGTTCCGCGTGTCGCTCAGGCGGAAGCCGCCGCGCCGATCGAAACCGCGGTCGCTCGAAAGGTGCCGGAGTCGTTCGGTAAGTCTGCAGATAAGCCGACCGATAAGGACGCTGCGAAGGTCTCAATCGAGTTGGACGTCGCCGAGCGAGACGATGTGTTGACCGCTCTGGCGGCCGAGCGCGCACGTGAGCGCGGCTTCGATGCGACGCATCGCCCCTGGTGGGCGCTCTATGGAAAGGCGGCGGCGATGTTCGTGGCGGTGGTGTCGTTGGTGGCGGGTGGATGGTTCGTCCAAACCCAACTGACCCAAGATAATCGACTGCGAGTCTACGATTGCGGAGTGTATCCGGACGAGGCGACTTTGGATGTCGTCCGGGAGCGTTTGGGACGAAACGTGCCGACGCGCGTGCTGCGCGAGCAAGATAAGTGGCGTTTGCAGGTCGGGCCGTTTGAAGGCACGGCCGATGCCGACCGTCACTTGAGTCAGATTTGGGGCATTGGTCCCTGTCGAGTGAATCCGTCGATTGTGCAGAACACCAAAAAAGGGTGAGCCCGATGAGCGACAAGAAAAACACCGATGAGCATTTTCGCCCCGATGAATCCGGGATTGTGAAATCTGCCAGTAGCGGACCTCAACGTATGAGCGAGTTCGTGAACTCGGCCGTATCCGACAGCGCAGTCAGTCGCGCTGAGGTCGATGTGCAAAAGAACGAGGTCTATGTAGGTGCAGTGCCCGAGGCTACACCGGACGAGGTTTTTGTTGGTCAGACGTCGGATGGGTTGGTGCTGCAGGAGCAGAAAGTTGAGGCGCTGCAGGAGACGCTCGCCAAGGCCGATGCTCTGGTCGAGAGCTTCGAGCAACGTCAGACAAAACTGGCTGAAGTGTACGATCAGGCCGAAAAAATGCTTGAGGAAGTCTCTCGAATCAAAGAGGCATTGACCTTCGACAACAAGCTGCGTGAGCGGATAGAAGCCACGATTGCACGTACAAAGAACCTGCGTCGCGGCGTTCAGCGCTGATCGGAATAGGAAGCGTCATCATGACTGAAGAAAAGAAATCTCAAGAACACTCCGGTGCGGACAAGACTGAGACCAGTCCGCTCGAGACCTTGACCTCACTCGTGCTCGATGCGGCGGACGCTGCCAATGACAGTGCGCAAGTCACGAGCGAAGCGCTCGCGCGACTGTCGCGTGTGGTCCAAGCCAACGAGGAAACCACTAAAGCGGTGCGTAACGCACCGGCGATTCTGGGTGCTGTGATCCTGGGTATCGGTATCGTGTTGGCTATCGTGATTGCCATCGTGTTTCGTGATATCTCGGCCAAGAGTGACGCGCTGGTTGCCGTCATGAACAATCAAGCGGCACAGATCGAGGCGCTCGAGGGTAGTCTCAAGCGAGTCGCGCAGTTCGAAGAGGTACTCAAGAAGTACGAGAAGGTCGCTGATGACACGACTCAACGCGCCATGGTTGTTCTTCGCGAGCAGACCAAGGCTGATCGCGCCGCCATGATCGATCTTGAGACCCGTCGTCTGAAAGAAATTCTCGGTACCGCTCGTGAAGACGCAGCGGCGCGACCTGCCGCGGCCAAGGCTGAGGAGGCTGCTCGCGCAGCCGTGATCGAAAGGACGATCGCCAAAGCCAACGAAGTTCAGAACGCCAATCTCGACAAGGCGATCGCGCGTCTCGATGCGCGTATCAACGAGGTGATGGTGGCGGTGAAGGGAATCAAGCCGCCCGCGGCAACAACGGGGTCTAATCGTGCGGCGGCCTTAACGGATGCGCAGGCGCGCGAACTCAAGAAGACGGCAGAGGATGTGGCGACGCTCCGTAAGGAGATGGCTGAGCTTCGCTCGTTGCTCGAGAAGAAGTCGCCAGAGTTGCAGGGCGGTGTGCCAGCGTTTCGCAAGCAGACCGGCAACTAACCGAGTCGGTTATTTATAGCGGAATCGCGATGCAGCTATCGGTAGCACAGAGATCTGGGTTACCGGAGATGACCTCCAATTCACCGTTGCGTGCCGGGTCACTACCCGTGATACGAGCCACAGGCCAGCTGTCGAGCTTGTTACCCGGAACGAGCGGCACGAGTAGCAACGTCTGATTTGTCTTGGCGCCACGTACGCCCTGAAGATCGAGCGCCAGTTTCGCGCTCGGACCCTTCACCAACGCAAAGCTCAAGGGCGTGCAGGTGAATTCATCGAGTAGTTTGCGCGTACCACGCTCGAGATCTTCGAGCGTTGATCGTAACCACGCGGCATCGCCTGCTTCGCCTTGGTACGGTCGGACCTGAATTGGAATGTTGGCCGTGATCGAATGTGTATTACCGGCCAAGCGGGCATTGAGAGTGAGTTTGCGCGGTGTGCGGATCCAATCCGCCAACTCGCGATGCCCTTGGGTGACGCCGGCAAATTCCGTCTCGATTTCCAGCGCGGCGATGCGTTCGTCGCTGGCTGAGTCAGATAAATGGGTGCCCGAATGCGCCTCGATCAGTCGGCGAAGACGCTGAGCCCCAAGATCGGCGAGGCGTGCCCGCTCGCTCGGAGACCAAGCCGGATGCGCTTCGCTCGCGAGCCAGCTCACGCGGACCGGTCGACTCCAACCTGCTTTGGTGATCGGCGCTGGCGATACGCAGGATGCCGGTTGCGTGCAACGTGCCAGTGCCTCGCCCGTCGTGTCGTCTTGCAAACAGGTCTGCCACTGCGCTGCCCGATCGAGTAGTTCGTCCTGCGTTTCTGCAGCGAACGACAGGTTTGCACTCAGACCCGATAGTGCCGCAACGACAGCGAGACGGATGTTCATCGAGAGGCCGTTGCGCCGCGCAAGCGCGCAACCTCAACGCCCGGTAATCGCAGCGTCGTTTGATAGGTGTCGTTGCCGAGCGGTTCGATGCTGATGACTTCGACGCCCTGTAGACGCCCGGTGACGCGCGTACGGGTCACGTCGTTCTGTAAACGATTGTCGTCGGTCGAACTTTCGCTGCCGAAGGTCACGCCGTAGACGAGTTCGGCCATGTTTCGATAGGCATCGATCCGAGAGGCCCGAGCCGCCATCAAACGACGTTGCGCTACGTCCGTACTCGGTTGAGCTGTGATGGAGGCGTAGCCAACGGCAATTAAATCTTCCGGGTAGACGAGGGGCGCAGCGGGTGGAGCCGGCGGAGCTGGAGGCTTGCGGGACCGCTCAGTCAGCCGCGAAAGCAAGGCCTGCGCACGCTCTAGTCGGCGAGGTTCGACCGCAGCTGCAGTCGGCGTCGAGGTTGTCGTCTCGGGGACGAGCTGTTTCGGGGCGAGTTGGGTCGTGGAGCTCACTCGGGTGCAACCCGAGAGCGCCAATACGCCCAACCCCAACGCCAGGACGAATCGATGTGGTGCCATGGATACGCTCTTCAGGAAGGGTTCCTCTCTCTAGTCGTCCCCGCTGTGCCGCGCTTGAGGGCGCTCGACTTTCCGTCTTGGCATGTGGGTTGCATACCACAACACGGGGATCGGCAAAGTCACCAAGACCTTGCCGGTCGACGACGTAACTTATTGAGTAGATTGAATTTTACTATGGCGTCGATGCCGTTTGCACTGCCGTCGAACCTTCGACAATGGGTCGGTAACGTGCCGCTACAGGCGGTCGCGATCCCATTAGGCTTCCTGTTGCTGCTTGGCATGCTCATTTTGCCGGTGCCGACGCTGCTGCTCGACCTCTTTTTTACGTTCAACATCGCGCTCTCGCTCGTCATCATCTTTCTGTCGATCTCGGCCGCTCGGCCGTTGTCGTTCTCAGTTTTCCCGACCGTGCTGCTGTTTGCGACTTTGCTGCGTCTCGCGCTCAACGTCGCTTCGACTCGTGTCGTGCTCAGTGCAGGACACGAGGGCCCCGATGCGGCAGGTGCCGTGATCGAAGCCTTCGGCTCCGTGCTGGTCGGCGGCGATTACATTGTGGGCCTGGTCGTCTTCGCGATCCTCGTCATCATCAACTTTGTCGTCGTCACTAAGGGTGCAGGTCGCGTATCGGAAGTGACTGCACGCTTCACCCTCGATGCGATGCCCGGCAAGCAGATGGCGGTGGATGCGGATCTCGCTTCGGGACTCATCACGCAAGATCAAGCGCGCGCACGTCGTAAGGAAATCACCTCGGAGGCCGATTTCTACGGCTCGATGGACGGTGCGAGCAAGTTCGTTCGCGGCGATGCGATTGCCGGTATCTTGATCCTGTTCATCAACATCATCGGCGGCGTCTTGGTCGGCACGATGCAGCATGGATTGGCGGTTGGCGAAGCCATGGAGCGTTATTCGACGCTCGCCGTCGGTGACGGTCTCGTCGCGCAAGTGCCCGCGCTCTTGCTGTCGATCGCAACAGCCATCATCGTCACGCGCGTCTCCGGTGAGGAGACGCTGCACGATCAGACGACCAGCCAGTTCAACAACGTCGAAGCATGGTGGCTGACAGCGGGCATTCTGGCGCTGCTTGGCATCATCCCTGGTATGCCGCACTTGGCGTTCTTGGCCCTTTCGGCCGTGACGGCGGGTGGCGCGTGGTTGATGACGAAGAAGAAACAGCAGACGGTGGCGGAAGCCAAAAAGGCGGAAGACGCACCGGCGTCACCACGTGAGCTCAC
>JALRHE010000211.1 GCA_023253235.1 Steroidobacteraceae bacterium | reverse complement strand
CTTATCATAGCCGAACTTGTACTCGACCGGCGTGACACCATCGGCGCCGGTGAACTTGTAGAAGTTGCTGGTCGAGAACACGTTACCGATATCGAAGAAGATCGAGGCACGAGCTGACGCACGCCACTTCTCCGGCGTCGGGATCAAGAGCTCTGCACGCGCCGTCACCTTCAGGTTGCCGCCATAGGGATTGCCAAAGCTGTCCTTCGGGCCGAGACGACTCTCACGGAAGCCGCGCACCGTATCGGGACCGCCGGCAAAGAAGTTGCGATACGGCGGTGGCGCGGTGGTGTCACCGAGCTCCTGGCTGTAACCCACTTCGGCGGCGAACGCCATGGTCCAGTTGCCGATGATGGGCACGAACTGCAGGTAGTCGTAGTTGGCCGTGGCGTACTGCACGTCGCTGAACGGCAAGGCATAGCTCAGCGACAACGAGTGACGCATACCGCGATCCGCAAACAGCGCTCGGTTGCGGCTGTCGTAGCTCCAACCGATGACGAGGTCGTAACTGTCGAACTGCGTGGTGTCGAGCGTCGTTCCCGGAATCACGAAGCCATCGCCGTAATCCTGCTCGGGCACGATCTGCTGACGATAGTCCCCGTTCGATCGCACCCACTGGCGCGCCTGCTGCGCACTGCCCTCACCCGTGATCAACGAGGACCGCTGCGCCGACAAGCCGACACGCAGCCCCTGGAATTCGGTGATCGGATAACCGTAATCGACACCGATCGAGAGCGACTCGGAGGAGAAATCCGACGAAGCCGACACGAACTGCGTCACGTCGCGATACGTGAACGACAGGGTGCGCGCGACACCGTCGATGTTGGTGTAGGGATCGGTGTGCGAAATGCCGTAGACCTTCGAGTAACGACCCGAGTTCAGATCGAGCGAGACACGCTGACCGGTACCGAGGAAATTACTGTCGGCATAGTTGCCGTTGAGGATGAAGGACTGCGACTCCGAGTAGCCGATACCGCCACCCAACTGCGCCGAAGGACCTTCCTTGATATCGAACTCCACGTCGACGAGATCGGCCGATCCCGGCACCGGCTTCGTCTCGGACTCGACCTTCTCGATATACGGCAAACGCTGGATACGCTGTTTTGAGCGCTCGACCAGCATGTTAGAGAGCCAACCGCCCTCGAGCTGACGCATCTCGCGACGTAACACCTCGTCGTTGATCTTGGTCACGCCCTTGAAAACGATGTGCCGCACGTAGACGCGATTGCCAGGCTCAACGAAGAAAGTGATGCCAACTTCGTTCTTACCTTCCACCGGAGTCGGCACGGGGTCGACCTTAGCGAAGGCATAACCTTCGAGACCGAGTCGGTTCTGCAGCAACTCCTGCGTGCTGGTGATGTCTTTCTTGGAGTAAGTCTCGCCCGGTTTGACCAGCAGATAGTTCTTTAGCTCCGACTCAGGTACGACAAACGTCCCCGCGAGCTTGATCTCGCCGAGCTTGAAGACCTCACCCTCGTTCACGTTCACCGTGATGAAGATGTCGTCCTTCTCGGGCGCGATCGCGACCTGCGTCGATTCGATATCGAAGTTCGCATAGCCGCGATCCATGTAATATGAGCGCAGCTTCTCGAGATCACCCTGCAAAGATTCGCGCGAATAGCGATCGTCCTGGCGATACCAAGACAGCCAGTTCGGCGTCTTGAGCTCGAAATCCTCGAGGACTTCTTCTTCGGTGTAGGTTTTGTTGCCGACCAAATTGATCTGGCGGATTCGCGCGCGCTTGCCTTCCTTGATGTCGATCTTCACGCGTACACGGTTATCCGCGAGCTCTTCGACTTCGGTTGCGATACGCACGGCGTACTTACCGCGACTGAAATACTGATCGGTGAGGTATTGCTTGACGTCTTCGAGCACCGAACGATCGAAAGTCTTGCCCGTGGCCAAACCCACGTTGCGCAGACTCTTGGTCAGATCCTCGGTCTTGATGTCCTTGTTGCCTTTGAGCTCGAAGCTCTCGATCGACGGGCGCTCGAGCACCGCCACGATCAACGTGCCTTCGTCAAAGCGCAACTCCACATCGCGGAAGAACCCAGTGTCGTAGAGCGCTCGAATAGCCTCGCGCACGCGCTGCTGCGTGATGCGATCACCGATATTCACGGGCAGGTAGTTGTAGACCGTACCCTCCGAGACTCGTTGCAAACCCTCGACGCGGATGTTGTCGACCCGCAGTGTGGGCGGATCCTGCGCCATCGCGGCCGTCGCCACGATCGAAAAAAGAACGCCGACGATTAATCTAGGAAAAAGCGACAAGTGAGACCCCTGGTCAGCCGAACTGCCGAGCGAAATCATTGAAGAGCGCGACGCCCATAAGCATCACGAGCAAGGCGACACCCACCTGCTGACCAATGGCCTGCAAGCGATCCGAGAGTGGCGAGCCGCGCACCCACTCAGCCAACTGGTAGACGATTTGACCGCCATCGAGGATGGGAATCGGCAACAGATTGAGAAAACCGAGGCTGAGCGAAATCACGACGAGAAAGCCCAAAAATTCGGCCACACCGCTGCGAGCGGAGTCACCCGCGTACTCAGCGATCGAGATGGGCCCGGAGAGATTCTTCAAAGAAACCTGACCGACGATCATTCGCCAGAACATCTTGGCTTGCAGCACGGTCATATCCCACGCGCGCACGCTCGCCTCGCCGACGGCCTCGAGCGGCCCAAAGCGCACGACCTCGATCATCGAAGCCGGCCACGGCGGCGGGGGCGGAGTCTGGATACGAATACGACCAACTTCGCGTCCCTCAACGAGATCGGCAGTCGTCGTCACCAACGTTGTACCCTGCACGCCCTCTCGCTCGTAGACAACCGAGATCTCGCGATTGGGGCGCACGGAAATCGCTTCGACGAGCATCGGGAAGTCGGTGATCTCGACGCCATCGACGGCGACGATGCGATCGCCTGCCAGCAAACCGGCCGCGTCAGCGGGGCCACCCGCATCCGCCTTGCCGATCACAGCCGGAATGGGCGGTGACCAGAAACGCATGCCGATGCCAGGCAGCAGCGCCGAGGGCTCGGTGAGCGCGCGCCGCACTTCCGGGTCATCGATGCGCAGCTGCAGATCACGCAACTCGGATTCGCCGCGTCGCACCTGCAGATCGATCGGATCACGCTCGCTCATGCCTTCGATCAAACCGAAGAGCACATCCGTCTGGTTACTCACCGACTTGCCTTCGACGGCGACGATCACATCGTTACTCTGCAGACCCGCTTGCGCGACGATCGAATCGGCCACCACACGACCCACGACCGGTCGTACTTCGGGCGAGCCGGACACCCAGAGCATCGCAGCGAGCACGATGATGGCAAAAATAATGTTGAACGCCGGGCCTGCGAGCAGCACGAGGATGCGCTCCCACGGCTTTTTGCGTGTGAACGAGCGCGCCAGATCTTCCGGCGGGACCGGGCCCTCGCGCTCATCGAGCAATTTCACGTAGCCGCCCAAAGGCCAGGCGGCGAATACATACTCAGTGCGATCGGCGCCCGCGGTCTTCTTCCAGAGCGGGGTACCGAAACCAACCGAGAATCGCAGCACTTTGAAACCGAGCTTGCGGGCGACCCAATAGTGACCGAACTCGTGGATGGTCACGAGCAGGCTGACGGCCACGATGAAGCCGGCTAACGTCCAAATGAGATCCATCGCTCGCCTCCTCGCGGTGCTAGACCGCCACCCCAGCCGTGCGACTCAACTGCCGCAGAGCACTTTCGCGCGCTTTTGCATCCGCCGCCAGCACGACACCGAGGTCGGAGGCGGCACCGGTTGGCGCCGTCGCCAAGACCGCCTCAATGACCCGGGCAATCCCCGCAAAGTTCAACCGGCCTTCGAGGAACGCCTCCACCGCCACCTCATTAGCGGCGTTCAAGACGGTGGGCGCGAGCCCCCCCGCCACTGCCGCCTCGCGTGCGAGACGCAGACAGGGGAAGCGCGCCATATCGGGCGCCTCGAACTGCAGGTTTCCGGCCCGCACCAAGTCGAGAAATTGTACACCGGAGTCGAGGCGCTCCGGCCATCCGAGGGCATGGGCAATCGGGGTGCGCATATCCGGCGAACCGAGTTGCGCGAGCATCGAGCCATCGATGTATTCGACGATCGAGTGCACCAGACTCTGACGATGTACGACCACCTCGACCTGCTCGAGGGGCAAGCCGAAGAGAATGCGCGCCTCGATAACCTCGAGACCCTTGTTCATGAGCGTGGCGGAATCGACCGAGATCTTACGACCCATCACCCATTTCGGGTGCTTGCAGGCCTGCGCGGGCGTTGCCGCAGCGATCTGCTCTGAGGACCAATCGACGAAGGGACCACCCGACGCGGTGAGCAGAATGCGTCGCACACCGGCGGGTGCCACGCCCGTACGGGAGCCCGCCGGCCAGCATTGAAAGATCGCATTGTGTTCGCTGTCGATCGGTAGCAGGGTCGCACCGGAGCACTTCGCCGCCTCGACGAACAGGGAACCGGCCATCACGAGCGGTTCCTTGTTGGCGATCATCAAGCGTTTACCGGCGCGGGCGGCGGCGAGCGATGAGGCGAGCCCTGCCGCACCCACGATGCCCGCCATGACGTACGGCGCCTCGGGCAGTGTCGCGATGGTATCGAGTGCGGCCACGCCTGCATGCACCTGCGTCGGCAGGCCCTCTGCACGAATCGCCACCTGCAACTGCGCGGCGGCCTCGGCGTCGACCAGCACGGCATGGGCCGGTTTGAACTGACGACACTGCGCCAGCAACTTGGTTGCGTTGCGATGCGCGCCGAGTGCCACGACGCGGAATCGATCCGGGTGGCGAGCGATCACATCGAGGGTGTTGTCACCGATAGTGCCCGTCGATCCGAGCACCGCCACACCGATCGGTGCGCTCATCGAGGGCTGCGAGCTCACTCGATGAACTCCGGTGCGAGCGCCGCGCCAATCAAGCCCGCTTTCAACAAACCCAACACGAGCAGCGGCACACCGGCGGTGAGGCTGTCGAGGCGATCGAGCAAGCCACCGTGACCTGGGAACAATCGACCGCTGTCTTTGAGACCCGAGTGACGCTTCATCAAGCTCTCGATCAAATCACCGACCACCGAGAACGCGGCTGCACCGAGAGCGAGCAACATCATGGGTGTCGTTGGCCAACCGAGCCAGCGAGAACCTAGGAAGGCCACGAGCACCGAGACGGCAAACCCACCAATGACCCCCTCCCAGGTTTTTCCGGGCGAGACCTGCGGGGCGAGCTTGGTTTTGCCGAGCGCATGGCCGGTGAAATACGCGCCGACATCCGCAGCCATGACGATCAGCAAAACGAACACCAACAGTTCGCCACCATTCGGTTCGAGCCGCAAACGCGCGAGTGCAACGCCAGCAGGGACCAACGCACACACACCGGCAATCGCCGCCGAGATCGCACCGCCCCGTTGCGGTGCGAGCATGATCCAAAGCAATGCGATCACCCACCAAGCGCAGGCACCGAGCAGCAACA
>JALRHE010000170.1 GCA_023253235.1 Steroidobacteraceae bacterium | reverse complement strand
CAAATGGGTAACGACGAACGCTGCGAAAGCTCTTTCCATTCAGGATCGCACCGGCTCGATCGAGCCCGGCAAGATGGCCGATGTGGTCGTGTGGAACGGCAACCCGTTCAGCGTGTATGCGCAAGCCCAAGTTGTCTTCGTCGATGGTGTCGTACGCTTCGATCGCGCCGCGCAATCAGGTATTCCACAGTCGGATTTCTTGCTCGGCCAGCCGGCTGCACAGGGGGTGCTGCAATGATGGGTTCAAAGATGGGGCGCGGACTCCTCCGCGCAGCGGCACTGCTTGCAGCCACGACCGCGATCGCAGCTTATGCCGATAATGCTTCGCTGCTGATCCGCAACGCGACAGTGCATACGGTTACCGTCGACTCGAGCGGACCGCTGCAAAATACGGATCTTCTGGTGCAGGATGGCCGAATCGCTGCGATCGGTAAGAATCTATCGGCGCCAGCTGGCGTGCGAATCGTCGATGCCGCCGGCAAAGCGGTGACGCCGGGCACTTTCGGTGGCTTGACGCGCATCGGTCTCGAAGAAATCGGACTTGAGAGCACGACCGGCGACCATTCGCATCGCTTAGGGCAGATGCGCCCTGAGTTCGATGTCACGATGGCATTTAATCCGGAGTCGATGTCGCTGCCGATTCATCGCAGCAACGGCGTGACTTTCACGGTGCTGACACCGGGGTCGGTCTCCGGTGGCAGCATGGTCGCGGGACTCGGTGCTCCCACCTCACTCGACGGCTCTCTGCCTGGTAATCAGCGTGCGATGTTCATCGATGTTGGTGGCGATGCCAACGACCTATCCGGTGGCAGTCGCGCGGCGCAATTCATGTTGCTCCGCCAAGCCGTCGTCGAGGCGCGCGCACCGAACCTCGTCATGGTGCACGATGAGCGTCTTTTGACGCCCTCGGGCCGTCAAGTGCTGCTCGACTACCTGAAAGGCGCAGGTCCGTTCGTATTTGATGTCGATCGCGCCGTCGATATCCGCCGAACTCTGCAGTTCATCAAAGAGGAAAGAATTCGTGGCGTCATCCGCGGCGGTGCAGAGGGCTGGCGCGTAGCGAGCGAGCTTGCTGCGGCCAACGTACCCGTCATTCTCGATCCGCTCGACAATCTACCGAACAGCTTCGATGCCTTGGGAGCGACTCTCACCAATGCAGCTCGACTGCGTGCAGCTGGCGTCACAGTCGCCTTCTCGATGCGCAGCCCGGAAGTGCACGATGCCGGTAAAGTGCGACAAGCCGCCGGTAATGCAGTCAGCAATGGCATGCCCTTCGCGGATGGGCTCGCTGCCATCACACGAATCCCGGCCGAAATCTTTGGTGTCGCTGACCGCTTCGGCAGCATCGCCGTCGGACGCCCCGCCGATCTCGTGATGTGGTCCGGCGATCCGCTCGAGGTCTCGAGCTTGCCTGAACTCGTCGTGGCCAACGGTCAACTCGAATCGCTCGACTCGCGTCATCGTGCGCTACGTGATCGCTATCACGAGCGACTCAAGGACGCACTCACGATGTTGGCATCCGATTCCGATAAACGCCTGGCGATGGCCAACGCGGCGCGCGCCGCGGCGTTTCCGCACGCGGCCGAGGACGTGGCCGAGCTGGTCCTGCGCGAGGTGAGGGCATGAAGCGCCATCTGCTGAAAGAGGGCGATCTGGCCCGCGCCTTTCCGCGCGTGCATTTCATCGGCATCGGCGGCTCCGGCATGAGCGGCATCGCCGAGGTCATGGTCACGCTCGGCTACCAGGTCAGCGGTTCCGACCAAAGCGACAGCCAGGCCACGCGCCGGCTGCAGGCCATGGGCGCGACCGTGTTCAAGGGCCACGCCGCCGGCCACATC
>JALRHE010000084.1 GCA_023253235.1 Steroidobacteraceae bacterium | reverse complement strand
CTTGAACTTGTCGCTGATCTCGAGCTCGATGTTGGAATAGAGGCTCCAGCGCTCCATCGGCAACACGAGAATGTTGGCCGGCTCGAAGTTGTAGGAGAAGAAGTCCGGGAAGAACGCCGTGGCGATGTCGCTCTCGGGGCCCGTGTAGCCAACCACATCGCGCGTTGCACTGCCGGCAACGCCGGTGCAGAACAGCGAACCATCGGGGTTGAAACCGAACCCGGCGGTGCCACCGTTGGTGTTGCACTTGTTGGGTCCGAAGAGTGCATCGACCGCTGCTTGCGACGGCGTCGCAACACCGGGGCTCCAAGAACCACCCGGGAAAGTCGAGGTCGTCGTGCTGGCCTGCGCAGCGAAACCGCGTGCGCCCTTGTAGATCGCATCACGGCTGAAGTAGCTGGCGTTGAACACGGCGCTACCGCGACCATCGGCG
Organism: Steroidobacteraceae bacterium; assembly: GCA_023253235.1. Lineage (GTDB taxonomy): Bacteria > Pseudomonadota > Gammaproteobacteria > Steroidobacterales > Steroidobacteraceae > UBA964. Next base: position 12,100 of record JALRHE010000084.1, on the reverse strand, counting down.
AACTTGCCGCCCATGGTGATGTCAGAGCCCCACTCCTGACCATCTTCTTCCTCGGTCAGACGGTACTGCGAGTTGATCGCGAGACCATCGAAGCTCTTCTTCATGATGAAGTTGACGACACCCGACACGGCGTCCGGGCCGTAGGTCGCAGCGGCGCCACCGGTGATGATCTCGACGCGCTCGATCAAAGCAGCGGGGATCGTGTTGATGTCCACCGTGCCGGCGCTGGTCGAGCCCATCGCGCGACGACCGTCGACGAGCACGAGGTTACGGCCCGAACCGAGGCCACGCAGGTCGATGACCGCACGACCACCGTTGCTCGGGTTGTTCGACTGCGAGCTCGAGCTCGGCACGATCTGGGGCAGCGTGTTGAGGTATTGCTCAACCGTCGTGTAACCGCTTTCGACGATCGCATCCTGATCGACCGAGAGGATCGGGCTCTCGGCAACGGCATCGCGCTTGGCGATACGCGAACCGGTGACGACGACCTCATCGAGACCTGCATCGGCCTCTTGGGCTTGGACGGGCGCGGTGGCGGTGATCGCCATGGCGCCAATGGCGCTCGTCAGGATGGCCTGGCGAACTGCCGACGAAACGTGCAATTGCTGAGACATGAAGTCCCCTCCGCAAGTGGTTTGGAGTAAATCGAACATCGGATTATCCGCAACTCGGACGGAGAATCAACGAAATTGTTGCAACGAGGGCATAGATGTTGCCAAAACGCAACAAATCGATGTCCGAGTGGCATCCGACCCGTGGTTCGCACACCAAGCCTTAATGGGTCGTCGCCGAGTCGCCTGCTAATTTCGAGTGGTCCATCCAACTGATCAGCCGGAGCCTGCCTGTGACTCAGAAGACTCGTCGCCAATTCATGACCTCCACCATGGGAGCCGGTGCCGCCGGTATCGCGGCGGGAGTCTCACTCGTCGGCAGCGCCTCAGCAGCTCACCCGGCCAAGCGCGGCTATCGTCTCTCGACGGACGAACTGAAGGCTCGATTCAACGACCCGATCTGGAACCGCGAAACGTCGGCCAAGATCGAGGGCGACACCGCGCCCGGAAAGTACGTGAACGGTTATGTGACCGGCACCGTCATGGGCGTGCGCGACAACGAGGCGGTCCGCCCCCTCTTCGGCTTCGAGGTGTTTTCGTCGATCCGCGTTCTCAAGCAAGAAAACGGGGACTACCAACGCCTATGCCGCGAACTCATCTTCTACCGCGATTTGAACACCGGCGAGTTGATGGACTCCTGGCTCAACCCCTACACCAACGAAGAAGTGGCCGTCGTCGACGTCGCGAACGATCCGTTCAACTACGTCATCTCGGATCACTTTCCCGATCCGCCGAGCTATGGCGGCCTCAACACGGCCAAGCCACCGCGTCGTCCGTTCATCCGCAATTGGACCTTGCTCAACGACGACACGGTCGTACTCACGAGCGACATCCACCTCTATTACCGCAACAAGCTGGATCCGGCCATTTGGGTGCGTGAGTCAGCAGGCCCCATGAATCGAGTATCGGAGCTCTTCCGCTACTCGATTCGACGCGAAGACATCGAGAACGATGCTCTCACCCACATGCCGCACACGGGTGTCTGGAATCGCATCACGCCATGGTTACCGTGGATGCTGATGGGTCCCGCACCGGGGCATATCGTCTACGCCGGCACCTTTAGCTCCGTACCGAGCGTCGATTCCGTACCGGCTCCCGTCGCAAAACGTGTTCGCGAGCGTTTTCCGCAGTACACGGTGGCGCCCGAGACATGGGTTGATCCTAGTTACTCGAGCCTCGAGAACTACGCTCGCACCCAGAAGCCGGCGAAGCCTAAGTAACCGGTAAGTACTGAGCCGACGTTACTGCCGAAGTCGGCCACGCTCTGACTCAGGGCGTGGCCGCTTCCATATAAGCCTCAAGGATTTTCGCGAAGCGCTCTGGCGACTCGAGCGGCGGATAGTGGCCAACATCCGGCATCACCATCATCGATACGTCCGTGCCGCTGAGATACCCAGCGAGCGCCTTGCCGGCCGGCACCGGCAACAATAAATCTTTGGCGCCCCAGATCAGCAAAGTCGGCGCTCTCACCGCTTTCATCGCCGCCTTGGCTTTTTCCTGATCAGCCACTTTTGCGACGAGCCCGATCAAATGCGGTTCCGGGGCCCGTCGATTGAAGTCGTAGTACTGCTCGCGGATCTCCGCTGAGAGGCGTGCCGGATCGCCACTGAAGTAATCGAGAAAGGCGCTCCAATAATTTCGGTTTCTCAGCCCGGTTTCTTTGGCTATGCGCTGCTGCTCTTGAAACTCCGCCGACGGCGGCAAGTGACCGGTCGTCACCGTATCAGCAGGCGTATTCGACAAGATCAGGCGCTCGACCATCTCAGGTCGCTTTGCCGCCAAATACACACCGAGTGTTCCACCGCTGGAAACCCCGACAAAGGTGACCTTCTCAACACCTAGTTGTGCCAACAAACCCTCAGCGATATCCACGGGCTGCAGCCGCTGCATGTGTTCGTCCGTCACCGTCCCGGAGAGGCCTTGCGCCGGCACGTCGTAACGAATCACCCGATATCGATCAGTCAAGCGAGGCGCAATGTAGTCCCACGTCTTCAAGGTACTTTGCGATCCGTGCACCATCAGAATGGCTGGGCCCTTACCCTCGTCTTTGTAATAAACCTCCACTCCGCCAATGACGGCGATCTTGCCGGCGGGATCCGCGTATTTCGCGCGCAATTCCGACAAGGTCAGTGGCTCACCTTCAGCGGCAAAAACCGATCCACCTAGGAGCAACAAGGAACAACAGGCGATCCAGAACGAACGCATACCTTCTCCGAAAAAATTCAAGGGGGTTATTTTTGACTCAGCCTCACGGGGCCTTCCGTTTGAAGTCGTTTCGACAACTCGGACCGGGCCACTACGGCACCCGTGCTGTCACCCGAACCATGTGCAGCCAGAAAGAGCTCAACGATCTCTACCGTGCTCGACAGCATGGACAACTGTGGCGGCACGGGTAGTTCCGGCCGACAGATCGCACTGCCAAAGTAATGATCAACACCTTCTAGTACGAGCGCATAGCGCGATCCGCTCGCTTTCGCTGCATCGTAGGCAACGAGATGATCCTGCCAACGCGCGCCCGCCAAGCCGAGCGGGATGTCACGATCGCCAGTCTGGATCAGCGCGGGCACTTCAAGCGACGAGTACGCCACCGCATCGACGAACCCGGTAATCGGCCCAGGCGGCGACAACGCCACAACTGCGCTCACACGCGCGTCTCTCAGCTGATCGGCGAACTCGGGCGGTGCCGCGGGTCTCGCTCCGCCTAATGTCAAAGATACCAGCGCGCCGTAGCTATGCCCCATCGCGATATAGCTCGATCCAGCCGTCAACGACAGTGCGTGCATATCCTGTAAACGCGCAGCCCAACTAGCCATGCCTTTGAATTGAGCCGTCGATGGATGCTCGGTCGAGTCGACATGCAAAGGCGCCCAAATTTCATAGCCGGCGTCACAGAGAGGCTCGAGTAATCTCGAGTACTTCCACGGTGAAGACGCCGCTCCGTGCGAAAAGTGAATACGCCCGATGGCTTTTCCGCTCGGTCGCCAGAGGTCGACTTGAATCGAACGACCATCGGCTGCGCGCAAGATCTCGCGCGATGACTTCCGCGCCTGCAGCAAGGCGCTCGAGAAGACACTGCCAAGCATCAACAAAATCCCTTGACGCCGATCAACCCTCACGTAAAACCTCCGTCAAACTCATCTCCTGCATAAGTACGTAGTTCCTTGCGATAACGCTGCAGCAAACGTTCGGCAAAGGCCGCGATCTCTTGCTCGCGACTTCGCAACTCGGGGACCTGCATACCGACTGCGATCACGCCGTATCGTTGCTGATCGGCACTCATCGGAACAGGCCAGGCGATGATGCCCCAACCATCCGAACGCAGATTGAAACCGACCGCATAGCCGCGCTGTGAAACCTGTAGCACAGCACTCGTGATGTCACGCATGGTTCGAAAACGCCGACCCAACTGCACGCCGCGGCGGCGCGCTGCCTGGGTCAACTGACTCAGTTGCTCTCGCGAGTAGGTCGTTGCCATGGCGAGCCCCGGTGTCGAGAACGGCTCACGCAACTCACCGAGCGTATTGGTGCTGGTGCCGGATACACGGCCGAGCAAAATAGCGGACAGACGCATATGTACACCGGCCGGTAACCAGACACTGACCGTGCCGCCCGTGTGTACGCGTAGCGCAGACATGGTCGTTCGCAGCGGCGGTAGATATCCGCCGATGTCGGCTAGACGCCGACCGAGCCCGCTCAGCGTTGGGCTGATGGCGTAGCTCGCCGAATCGGCGTCGACATCAAGAAAGCCGAGTTGGGTCAGCTTTTGTAGCAGCCGGTGCATGCTGGAAGCAGGCACACGCAAACGAGCGGCAATCTCCCCGTTCGTGAGCGGATGCGGCGACACGCTGAATTGCTCGAGTACTTGCAGAACCCTGCCCACCGTTCTCGATGACCCCTGCATCAACCTACCCCCGAGTTGTGTCCAAAGAGCAGATGTACCACCTTTTAAATTCCAATATTGGAATAACCGGACGCTTTGCCAATCCTCGGCCAAGAGGGGTCTGCCGAGCGGGTGGTACTTTCACGGCACTGTCATCTCTACACGGGGGTCGAGAGGCAGTGCGACCCTAAAATCTGGAGGAACGGGCGACATGCTTATTAGAAAACTCTCCTGCTCGGCACTAGCGGCAACCGCCCTGTGTCTCGGCGGAATGGGCACTTCGGTAGCCCAAGACTCGGCCTCGATAGCCGGGCTCGAAGAAATCATCGTCACGGCACGTAAGAAAGCCGAAACGCTGATCGAAACACCCGTGGCGGTGTCGGTACTAACGAGCGAAGACATCGAAGCCAAGGGCGTGCGCGATCTCTATGACGTCGCACTGTTCACGCCAGGCCTCACCTACTTCGATGCCATCCAGAATCAGCTTGGCACCCCGGTCATCCGCGGTATCTCGCAGACCAACCTGAACAGCCCCGATCGAAACGTTGCCATCTTCTACGGCGGCGTTTACCTATCGAACACGAGCGCCTCGAACCTCGAAATCCTCGACCTCGATCGAATCGAAGTTGTTAAAGGCCCGCAATCGGCGCTCTATGGCCGCAATGCGTTCAACGGTGCGATCAACTTCGTGCCTGCAGCACCAACCCGCGAATTCAAAGCCAAGATCACGGGAACGGTCGGAACAGACGCACGCCGCGAAATGCGCATCATGCTGTCAGGTCCGCTCAGCGAAACCCTGCGTGGTCGTATCGCAGCCAGTACCAACGCGTTCGACGGCAGCTGGGACAACAAAGCAGAGCCCAGCGCGGGACTCGGTGGTTACGACACCAAGAACCTTTCGGGCTCACTGGAGTTCACCCCGAACGATCAGTTCACGGCTCGCGCCTTTGCGTACTACACGGACGATGTTCGTGATTCCACCGCGATGTACATCATCCCGGCGCTCAATTGCGGACCGACGGGTCGGCCGCTCTCGGCCTACTGCGGCGACCTGCCCGTCAGCGACAATCTCGCGGCCAATCCCAATGCGCTGGCTTTCGCACGCGAAGTTACCCTGGCAGCACTCGACCTCGAATACGACTTCGGCGGCGTCACGCTGACCAGCCAGACCTCGATCTACGATGCCGAGAACGACAACGCTTCGGATAACTCCTTGGGCGCCAACAACGGTCAAGGCAATATCTTCAACATCGTGAGGTCAACCGCACCGACCGTCGTGCTGCGTCAGCAGGCACTGCCGGTATTCACGGGCTCCGGTAAAGGTACGACCGAGACGTTCACCGAAGAACTACGCCTCGAGGGCAAGGTTGGCGACGACCTCAACTGGGGTATTGGTGGCTTCTACAGCAAGAACGAGTTCGTCTCGCGCAGTCGTATTGCTTACGATGGCCGCGGTCTTGCTGCGGGTGAGCGTCCGCAATCGGACAATTTCTTCTTCATCAACCTGAACCCGACGACGGCGCTATCGCAAAATCCAACGGTGGACATGGTCGACTTGTCGCGCTTCATCGGTGAAGACAAGCAGACCGCGTTCTTTGGCCTCGTCGAATACAAGGTCAACAATGCCTGGACCGTCGGCGCTGAACTGCGCCGCGACAAGGAAGAGCGTCAGCGCTACAACCAGGTTATCGGTCTTAGCACCTTCCAGAAGGGTGAATTCAGCTATACGACGTGGCGCGCCCATGCCGACTTCACGCTGAACGACGATCAGCACTTCTACGCCTCTGCGGCGAAAGGCGTGATATCCGGTTACTTCAACGGCCAAACGGATGCGATCGCGGGGAATGCCCCAGTTCCTGCGGAACTGCAGACTTACGATCCCGCCGAAAACAAGACCTACGAGCTCGGCTGGAAGGCCCAGTGGCTCGATCGTCGCCTGAGTTCGGAAGTGGTGTTGTTCTTCATCGACTACACGGGTATCCAGATCCCGGCGACGCCGCCGGCTCCGCTCGTCAGCAACCTCGTACAGAACGTCGGTGACGCCACGGCCAAAGGTGTTGAGCTCTCGCTCAACTACCGCGCATCGGACAAATGGCAGTTGGGTATGACCTACTCCTACACGCCAACCGAGTTCGACAAAGGCACGGTCGATGCGGGTGTGCTGCGCTATTGCGGCGGCAGCTCCACGGCGATTCCGGCGGCAGCGGTCGGCTTCTGCCCAACCCGCGAGTTCCGCGGCAAACTCCTGCCTGACGTGTCGGGCAAGCCGCTGCCACGCTCGCCCAACCGGCTCGCTAGCATCTACGCAGCGTACGACACGCCGATCACGGGCGACTGGTCGTTCTACGCCCGCGCGGACGGCAGCTACACGGCTGCGACGAACATCCTGACCATCGGCTTGACGACGATTCCCTCGCGCACGCTCTTCAACGCGCGCATGGGTTTGCGTCATGGCCCGTTGGATGTCGCGCTCTGGGGTCGTAATATTTTCGACGAAAAATATGTGTCGACTGCGATCAATCAGCCGCCGCTGGTTGCAACGACGGCCGCCTTCACTCCGAACGTATCGCAAGGAGATCGCGCGATGTTCGGTCTGACGGCGACCTACTCGTTCGGCGCGAAGTAATCTTCTGCTGACACCCCCCTCCGATGTTTCGACATCGGAGGGGGAGCGGCTCCGAGACCTCTCGGATGACCCCGCTCGGACGGTCTGGTAACTTCCCCGTCCGATATGCTGACAACGCCTGCCAACGGTGTACTACTCCTCTCGAGCCTGTCGTTCCTGACCATCGGCATTGTCGGGTGGCTATCCGTATCGAATCCCGACCGATCAGCGCGAATCTGGTTGACCGCGTTCGTGATCGCCGGCATCACTCCATTACTTGGCGCCGGCCAACCGATGGATGCACGAGCGTTCGTGTTGAGTTCCGCCGCGATGGCGCTCTCGTTCGCCCTGTTCGGACTCAGCCTCAAAGTGCTCTACAACGAAACAATCGCGCTGCGCGACTATGTCGTTGCGCTCGCGGCGCTCTCTTTGGTGTTCATGGCTCTGCTTGGCTATCTGTTCAGCAATGCCTCGATCGCCGCCCAAGCGACGGCCTTCGCGCTCGGCAATGGCGCCGCGGCGACCTGGGCCACGGTCGAGGCGATGAGTCTCGCCAAACGAACACGATCGCGATTTGCGTCGCATCTCGCCGTCATCTTTGGCATCCAGGCTGCCGTTCTAGCGCTGCGCATCCCACAGGTGTGGATGGGCGAAGAGGCTCGCCTCTCCGATAACGATCCGTTCGCCTTGTCGATCGTCTTGGCGCTCTCGCTCTGCGGCATCGTCAAAGCCATCTCCTACTTCGCCCTGCGCCTTGAAGAAGTACGCAATCAAGTCCAGCGGGATGCCGAACTTGTTCAGGAACAAGCCAAGCGACTGGCGCAGAAAAACAGCGAGCTCGTCTCGGCGATGCATGCCGTACCGGTCGCTTGCGTGGTCACCGATCCCGCACTACGCGTGATTTATCTCAATGCCGAAGCGCGTCGTCTGATTGGGGCTTCCTTCGATACCGACTCGAAACCTCGCCTATCGGACTGGCTGATTGGATTTCAGGATGCTCAGCCGGTTGCGGTCACCTCGGCACGACATGCTTTTTTGAAGATACCCGACAGCTCGAACGCTCTGGCGATCGAGATCTCCGTCAGTGGCGTCGATAGCGAAACGCCGGGCGCTCAGTGGGTGTTCTTACTCAAGCCCACGGAGCACTCGCAATCAGTGCTCGAATCTATCTGGACGAGTTTTGTCCGACGCGAAGATAGGACAGCACTGATCATCGATGAAGCCGGTCGCGCCGTTAGCGCCCAAGCTGGCTGGGGTGAAGTACTAGGCCCCTATGCCGTATTCGACCTGCCCGAATTGCGTTTCGGCGGCATCACCGAATCGCGCGATGCTGCGGGGCTCGACCTCTGGGCCACACTAGCCAAGTTCACCGTCGATCAAACACAAATTGACCGCGCGCGTGGCGAGCAGAGAAACGGGCGCGGCTCCTCGCTGCTGCTCAGAGACGAACGAGGTCATCAAATCACCTGCGGTTTCGTTCCGATCAAGTCTCCTGCATCCAAAGAACAGCGCTGGCTGGTTGAGATAGGCTGGAAGGCAGCGAGAGCAGCGACCAGCGAAGTCAAACCACGCCCGTCGCGTGAAGCACAGCCGGAGCCGATGCGAGTGCTCAGCAAAGCGGCGGATGTGCCGGAGTTTCTGAAGAAACGTCCGCAGACAGACTGACGTTACACAAACACTTGAGGGGTATTACTGCGATGGCTGAACGGAATTGGCTGGCGCGTTGTCTAGATGCGGTCGAGCGCGTCGGAAATCGACTACCAGATCCAGCGGTGCTGTTTTTAATCCTAATGGTGATGGCTTGGGTCGTGAGCAACGTGCTTGCCCGCTTCAGCTTCGTCGAAATCGATCCTCGCAGCGGTCAGCCGATCGAGATTCGCGATCTGCTCGCCGGCCAATCTTTGACCGCCTTCATGGCGACCATGGTAAGCACCTTCACAAGCTTCCCACCACTCGGTGTCGTTCTGGTCGCCATGCTCGGTCTTGGCGTCGCCGAACACTCGGGATTCATCAACGCCACGCTTCGCGCGGCGATGGCGGTCACGCCGCGCCAACTTTTGACGCCAGCCTTGATTGCCGTTGGCATCTTGAGCCACGTGGCCGTAGACGCCGGTTACGTTTTGGTCATACCGCTTGGCGCGGTGATTTTCTATGCGGCGGGACGTCATCCTCTGGCGGGGATCGCGGCGGCTTTCGCAGGCGTATCTGGCGGATTCAGTGCAACCATGGGTGTTCCCTCGAGCCTCGATCCGCTGCTGGCCGGCTTGACCCAAACGGCAGCGCACTTGGTCGACCCTAGCATCGTCATCAATCCACTCAACAATTTTTATTTCACGACGGCCTCGGCGATTTTCATCGTCCTGCTCGGCTGGGCGCTCACCGATCTCGTCATTGAACCGCGCTTGCGCTCAACCATCGTCGATGGCGACCCGGCCAACCTGCCTACTCAAGAGCCCCTGACCGACGCAGAACGCCGCGGACTACGAGTGGCGCTCCTGACGGTCATCGCAGCCGTAACGCTTTTTGCTCTGACCTTGATGGGCGACGACACCCCATGGGCAGCAGCTCCCAATGCTGATGGCGAGCGTTTGCTACTTGCTTCGAATGCGCCGCTGATGCAATCCATCGTCCCCATCATCTTCATCGGATTTCTTTTACCCGGTATTGCCTATGGTGTGACGGCAGGCTCCATCAAAGATCATCGTGATGTCATTGCAGGGATGACCAAAGCCATGTCGGGTATGGGCTACTACATCGTCATGGCTTTTTTCTGCGCCCAGTTCATCTACGCTTTCGGCCAGTCCAACTTAGGAGCGCTCTTGGCACTGAAAGGTGCAAACGCGCTTCGTGAGGCCGCTTTGCCCATGGGCGTGACGCTGGCAGGCATCGTCGTCCTCACCGCGACCGTCAACCTATTGATCGGGTCGGCCTCGGCCAAATGGGCCCTCATCGGCGCGATCATGGTGCCGATGCTGATGCAACTTGGTGTTTCGCCCGATCTCACTCAAGCCGCGTATCGCGTCGGCGACAGCTCCACCAATATCATTACGCCGCTGCTTCCCTACTTCCCGCTGATCGTGGTGTTTTGTCGTCGGTACGTACAATCGACCGGCATCGGGACCTTGGTCGCACTGATGCTCCCGTACTCGATCAGCTTCATCGTCGGTTGGACCGGATTCCTTCTGCTCTTCTGGGCACTGGAAATCCCCCTCGGAGTGGGCGCCACATACGACTACGCACCCTGAAGTATGAAAGTCATGCTAGTTTTCATACGTGTTTCGAGTTCTTCTCATCTTGGCTTGCTCACTGCCGCAGCTGGCTCACGCGCACGGATTGAATCTATCCCTGAGCGACGGTAGCGAGGCGATCACGGGCGATGTGACCTACGCCGATGGCGCGCCGCTCAGCGGCGCCTCGGTTTCATTGCAGCCAGCTGCGACGCGTAATGAGGCAGACGAACGGGTCGTGACTCGAACCAATGCGGAGGGCCGCTACGCCTTCCCCGCTCCGCGACACACCGGTGAGTATCGAGTGATCGCCGAGGATGACATGGGGCACCGCGCCGAGATCGTGTTCGCCGTCCGCGGAGATCACCGAAAGCTGGATACGCAGCACGCGCAGCCGGCTTGGTCGCGATGGTTAAGCGGACTCGGTTATCTTGCGGGATTATTCGGCGTCACAGCGTGGTGGCTGTCGCGGCGCAACCGAACGCGCATCGAGACATCGTGATATGCACATCGCAGAGGGCGTGCTCGATGTTCCGACCTTGCTTGCGGCCGCAGGATGCACGGCATTCGGTATCGCGATCGGTGTGCGTCGACTGACGCCTCAGACGTTACCGACCGGCGCCCTGTTTGCTGCCGTATTTTTTCTGATCGGAACCATCCACATACCGATTGGCGTCGGTAGCGTCCATCTCATTCTCAACGGTCTGATCGGCCTTCTACTCGGATGGCTGGCATTCCCAGTGATCTTTGTCGCCTTGGCACTACAGGCATTGCTGTTCTCCTTCGGTGGCTTCACGTCACTCGGAGCTAATACGCTGCTGATGGCCCTACCAGCTGTGATCTCGGGTCTGACCTTGCGCCCATTACTGCAACAGCCATCCTCGAAACGACGCCTACTCGCGGTTGGGGCTGCAGCAGCGACGATTGGCATCCTCGGGGCCACGCTCATGGCGGCGATTCTGCTGTGGTCCACAGGTGGCAAGACTCTCCTGGGTCTCATCACCTTGATCGTCGCGGCACAGGCGCCCGTGTGGCTGATCGAAGCGATCGTCACGGCTTTGGCAGTGAGCATGTTGGGAAGAGCGCGACCGACGGCGTTCAACCTGGGAGCGTAACTCCGCATATGAGTCACGTTCACTATCCCGATGGTCGACTGCGTCTTGCTGCCACACTGCTCGTCAGTGTTTCGGCTGCGATGACTGATGCACCTCCAGCGCTCTGCGCCATGCTGGTCATGGCATTGATCGCCATGACGACCATCGCTGCCGCCGGAAAGGTATCGATCAAGACTGTCGGAAGGCGCTTGCTGCGCGTCAATGGTTTCCTCGTCATCGTCTGGATCACCTCATCCATCCAATGGCGCGATTTTGCGATCGACGAGGCAGGTATGCTGCTCGCCACCCAAATGACTTTGCGCGTCAACGTCGTCACGATGGCAGCCAGTCTGCTGCTGATGCGGATGAGCGGAATAGATCTCGGTCGTGCCGCGGTCGGATTGGGCTTACCTAGCGCGCTCGGCACTTTACTCGCACAGATGACTCGTCAAATATCACTGCTATCCGAGACCAAAATACGTCTTGAACGCGCGATGAGAGCGCGAGCCTATCGCTCAACTTTCGGATTGCGGTCACTGCAAGTGAGCGCACAAATGGTGGCGTGGCTGATCATTCTCGCGCTGGCGAAATCGGAGCGCATTTCCTTGGGCTTGCGCTCGCGAGGCATGAATTCGACTCGGTGGACTGTCCGTGAATCCACGCCGTGGCGAGCGCTGCCGAAA
>JALRHE010000111.1 GCA_023253235.1 Steroidobacteraceae bacterium | reverse complement strand
CGTGCCGATCTCTTCGAGCATCTCGAGCACGGCTTCGTTAGCACCACCGTGGGCCGGACCCCACAGAGCCGACACGCCTGCCGAAATGGCCGCGTACGGATTCGCGCCCGTCGAACCTGCCAAACGCACGGTCGAGGTGCTGGCGTTCTGTTCGTGATCCGCGTGCAGAATCAACAACAAGTCGAGTGCCTGAGCCGCCAGCGGGTCGACGTGATACGGCTCGCAAGGCACGGCGTAGAACATGTGCAGCAGATTGCTGCAGTAGTCGAGATCGTTGCGCGGGTAGATGAAAGGCTGACCCAAGGCGCGCTTATAGGCGGCAGCCGAGATCGTCGGCAGCTTGGCGATGATGCGGTGCATGAAGATCTCGCGGTGCCGCGGGTTATGGATGTCCATCGAGTCGTGGTAGAACGCCGACATCGAGGCGACGATCGCGCTGACCATGGCCATCGGATGCGCGTCGTAATGAAAGCCGTTGTACATGCGCAGCAACGACTCGTTGACCATCGTGTGCCGCTGGATGTTCACGCTGAATTCGGCCAACTGCTTGGCGTCCGGCAGCTCACCGTTCAACAAGAGATAGGCTACTTCGATGAACGAGCTATGGGCGGCCAACTGCTCGATGGGATAACCGCGGTACATCAGTACGCCGGCATCGCCGTCGATGTAGGTGATCTTGCTCTCGGTGCTCGCCGTCGCCATGAAGCCCGGATCGAAGGTGAAGACCCCGTGATCCTTGTTGAGGGAGGCGATGTCGATCACATCCGGACCGATCGTGCCTGCACGCACGGGCAGGTCGGTTTTCTTACCGGAAGAGACGTCTAGCAGTTCAAATTTCTTGTTGGCCATGGTGTCGTTCGTCGTCAGCAGAATGCCGTGGCAGACGCGCCACGATGTGTGACGAAATTGACACGGCTTGCGCTCGGAATCAAGGCAGCGCGCATGAAATTTTCAGCCGCGACCGCGTTATTCGACCGCCTTGTAGAGAGCTCCCGGCGTCAACTTGCCGTCGGGGTAAATGCCGTTGATCAGCTGCAGCTGTTCCTTGCGGAATTTGCCATCCGGCATCGCCTCAACGTGATCCTCGATCGTCGTCGTCGCGGTCGCCGTGGCCATTCGCACACGATACGGCTCGGCCAGCGGATACTCGGTAGGGCGCAAGCCGCGCAGTGTTTCGGCGACACTGCGAAACAGACCGTCGGCTTCAGGAATTCCGCCGCGGGACGAGCGGCTCGCACCGGCGAAGAGATACGCGCTCTTGCCGCGATACAACGCGATCCAGCGTACTGGGCCCGCGCCACCATCGAGGGGTGAGCCTGTCGACGTTCGAACCGTATAGCCTTCCATGCCGTTCACGCTGATCGCCTCGCCACCGGAGAGACTCGCGCCTTTGAGCTGGGAAAATAGGAACTCGCGCGGCGACTGCGTCGGCGGATAGTCCCGCAACGTGATCTGCATGATGGTGTCGCGCTTCGGCGTGTATGCGAGAAGTCGGTCGCGCTGGTTCTCAACCGTCCAGGCGCGCGGAAACGCGACCGTGATGCCGAGTTCAGCGTGATAGAGCCTGTTGCCGCGCAAGATGCCCTGCGCGCGGCTCGAACCGTAGGTCATGCCATCGATCTGTCGAAGATACTCCTCACGCCCCTCGAACCAACCGCCCGCAGGACCATTCTCGAGATTCGCCGACACCTTGGCGGCCTGTACCGCGCGCTTGTCCGGCGCCGGATGTGAGGAAAACAAGCCGTGGTAAATACGTGGCTCGCGACCTTCAGCACGCGCCTGATCGATTTCGAAGCGCTCGCCACGTCGGAACATCTCGAACACTTCGCCCATGGACTCGGGTCGATAACCTGCGCGAGTCGCGTATTGCAGTCCAAGACGATCCGCTTCGAGTTCGTTCTCGCGACCATAACCTTGCATCCAGGCTTGCGCGCCGAGATTGGCAAGATCCGCGACGGCGCCTGAACCCGTATAAATCGCCGCCGCGGTCGCAGCGAGCGTGGCGAAAATCCCGCGCGTCATGCGTTCCTGCGGGTGGCGCGCCGTGACATGCGCCACTTCGTGACCGAGAACCGAGGCGAGCTCGGCCTCCGAGTTGAGGTGGGTCAGCAAACCTCGGTGCACATAAACAAAGCAGCAACCCGTGGTGAATGCGTTGATCGAGTCGTCATCGAGAACGACGAATTTCCACTCGGCGTTCGGCAGTTCGCTCTTGCTCGCGACACGTTGGCCGACCTGGCTGACGTAATCCTGCAAAGCCTGATTTTCGTAGAGCCCATAGGCCTTCAGGATCTGATCGTGCGCTTTACGTGCTGACGCGCTTTGCTTGGCCGTCCCTTTACCCGACTGCGCCAAAGCCTGTGGCCCGAACGCCAGCAGCGTTGCGGCCAACAGAGTGGTGAATAAAGCGCTCATCCGGCCGATCATGCCCTGGAACCTCCAGCACGAAAGACGTCGAAAACTTAGCAGAAGTTCCCGACCAAGGCCCGAAACGAACGAGGCGCCCGAAGGCGCCCCGCGTTATCCGATTGCAAGCGCGATCGACGCGCTTCGATTTCTTCAGCGCGCAGCGGCAGCCGCGTACTTCTTGCGGAACTTGTCGACGCGACCTGCGGTATCGAGGATCTTCTGCTTACCCGTGTAGAACGGGTGGCAGCTCGAGCAAACTTCGATCGCGAGATCCTGCCCGAGGGTCGAGCGGGTCGGGAACGTGTTGCCGCAGGTGCAGGACACCGTGATGTCCTTGTATTCCGGGTGGATCGAAGGTTTCATGATCGTGCTACCGAGGCCGAAGCTTGCGGAAAAAGGGCGCGCAGCATAGCGGCGCAGGCGGGCCGACACAAGCCCCGCCTCGCGGAAGACGATCTATTCACATTTTCTGTGGATAAGTCTGTGGAGGAGGCGAAAAAAGGGCCTCGATCCTGCGGCGAAATCGCCTTTCTGCGCCTATGGTCAAAAAATAACACGGTCGTTAAAGCCAATAAAAACAATGGCTTGCGATTTCATTTTTCGTCGATATCTCAAAAAAGAGCGCTTCCTATCGTCACGGAACGATTTTTTCCCCGCTGTGCATATTGACGCCAGAATTCGCCCAGCAAACACCGTAACTCACGGTTTTGGCGGCAAGAATTCCACCAGGATGTCATTCAGGAAACGCCGACCCACCGCGCTGCTTCGCCAGCGACCGATCCCAGCAGCCTCCAGAAGGCCGCGGCCCCGCAGCTTCGAGACGACCGCATCGATCGTGGAATAACGCAGGCCCGTCGCGCTCTCGAAACCGGCCTCGTCGAATCCGTCGACCAGTCGCAACGCGTTCAGCAGGTATTCGAACGGCCTTTGCTCCGGCGGTACGGCCGCCCAAGTGATGGCGCCGCGTGGGTCACGCTGGTAGCGCCTCGGTTCACGGGTTTGATGACTACGCAGGATCTCGAGTTCACCCGTATCGGGATCGATCCGGCTCCACTTACCGTGTGCGCCGGCGCCGGCGCCGATGTAGTCGCCGAACCGCCAATACAACAGATTGTGAGCGCACTCACGGCCGCGCTGTGCATGCGCCGACACCTCGTATTGGTGGTAGCCCTGCTGCTCGAGTCGTTCGAGCGCGGCCTGTAGCGTGATCTCGACGGTCTCGTCACTCGGCAAGTTCGCGGGCGGCTGTGCAGCGAAGGGCGTACCCGGCTCGAGCGTCAGGTGGTAGTGCGACACCTGCGCCGGCTGCAGTGCAATCGCTTCATCGATATCGCGCATCGCACCTTCTACCGACTGCTCTGGCAAGCCATACATCAAGTCGATGTTGAAATTGTCGATACCAGCCGCATGCAACTCGCTCGCCGACCGATACACGTCCTCGGGCTGATGGATTCGGCCCAAGCGGTGCAACGCCGCGCGATCGAAAGTCTGCGCACCCAAAGAAATCCGATTGACACCGGCTTCGGCATAGCCCGTGAACAGTCCGCGCTCTACGGTGGCGGGGTTGGCCTCGAGGGTGACTTCTGCATCACCTGAAACCGGATGCATTTCTTTGATTCGATCGATAACGCGAGCGATGGACTCGGGAGAAAACAGGCTTGGCGTGCCTCCGCCCATGAATATGGTGGTAATGGGTCGACCCGCGACGAAATCACCGCGCAACTCCAACTGGCTCTCGACATCCGTCAACAAAGCATCGACGTAGGCGCGCTCGCCGAGCGGCTCACGCAGCGTGTAGGAATTGAAGTCGCAGTAAGGGCACTTGCTGACGCACCACGGAAAGTGCAGGTAAAGACCGAGCGGAATGGCGAGCGTTTCTGTCACGACTCTAGCGCGAGCTCGCCGCCAGGACGGCAGAACTGCGCGCGAGAAAATCACGCAGCGCCATCGCTCGATGACTGCACCGATTTTTCTCGCTCGATGGCATCTCTGCTGCGCTCATGTGCGTATGCAGGTCGGCGAACACGGGGTCGTAGCCGAAACCCCCGCTGCCGCGCGGCGCACGAAGAATGTAGCCCTCCCAAACACCCTCGCCGATGATCGGCTCAGGATCATCCGCCGAACGCACGAATGCGATCACACAACGAAAGCGTGCGCGGCGTTGCCCTTCGGGCACCTCTGCCAGCGCGGCGAGCAACTTTGCGAGATTGTCCGCATCGCTCGCCTGCAGGCCTGCGTATCTGGCCGAATACACACCGGGAGCACCACCGAGCACATCCACTTCGAGCCCGGAATCATCGGCGAGCGCCGCGTGGCCGCTGTGTAGCGCGGCATAGCGAGCCTTTAAAAGCGCGTTACCGCGAAAACTGTCTTCCGTTTCTTCGGGCGGTTCGATACCGAACACCGACTGCGGTTGCACCTGCCAGCCGAGCGGTTGCAGCAACTCGTCGAACTCTCGCAGCTTGCCACGATTGCCGCTCGCCAAAACCAGTTGCTGCACCGGCAGCGTCATACCGCCGGCGCAGCCAGCACCGCACGCTGTAAAGCGTGCAGACGGTCGATGCCACTGGCGGCCAGATCGAGCAACGCATCGAGTTCATCGCGGCGGAAGGCATGACCCTCGGCCGTGCCCTGCACTTCGACAAAGGCGCCACCGTCTTTCATGACCACATTCATGTCGGTCTCGGCCTGTGAATCTTCAACGTAGTCTAGATCGAGCACGGGAACGCCTCCGCAGATACCCACCGATACGGCAGCGACCTGCCCATGCAACGGCGAGGCACTGAGCACGCCACGACGGATCAATAAATTGCAGGCGTCGACCAATGCGACATAACTGCCCGTGATCGCTGCAGTCCGCGTACCCCCATCAGCTTGCAGCACATCACAATCGAGCGTCACGGTACGCTCGCCGAGTGCCGACATGTCCATGACGGCGCGCAAGCTGCGCCCGATCAAGCGCTGGATTTCCTGAGTGCGGCCACTTTGCTTGCCTTTGGCAGCCTCTCGCGAGGACCGAGTATGCGTAGCCCGAGGCAGCATGCCGTACTCGGCCGTGACCCAGCCTTGACCCTTGCCGCGCAGAAAGCCGGGTACGCCCTCCTCGATACTCGCCGTGCACAACACACGGGTGCCGCCGAACTCCACGAGTACGGCGCCTTCGGCGTGGCGCGTGTAGCCGCGCTGGAAACGCACGTCGCGCATTTGGTCTGGCGTACGGCCGCTGGGTCTTTGATACATAGGCTTGATCCGTCCGGTATAAACTGCGCGCTTTATACATGATCGGACTCACATGATCAGCAGCATGACCGGGTTCGCCCGGCTCGAGCAAAGCGGCTCGTACGGTCAACTGACCTGCGAAGTGCGCAGCGTCAATCATCGCTACCTGGAGCCGGGCTTTCGCCTGCCTGAGGAGCTACGTGCGCTCGAAAGCGAGCTTCGACAGACACTCGCTCGCGAACTACGTCGCGGTAAGGTCGACTGCACGATCCATTTACGCGGCTCGCATGAAGCGGAACGCGAACTGTTGGTCGATGATGAAGCCGTCGATCGTTTGCTAGCGCGCAGCCACGATATCGCCAAGCGAGCCGAAGCAAACGGATTAGGCACGACACGCCTGTCGTCGATCGACCCGATCGAAGTGCTGCGCTGGCCGGGAGTGCTGCGCCAACAGGCCACCGAGACGGAAAGTCTGCATGCGGCCTGTCGTCAACTCTTCCAGGCCACCGTTCGACAACTCGCAGCGGCCCGGCATCGCGAAGGCGAACGCCTGCAGGAACATGTCGAGCAACGGTGTATCGCCCTCGCCGAGTTGGTCGCCACGGTCCGATCGCGACTGCCGGAGTGGCGCCAGCGTTGGCGCGACAAGTTACGCGAGCGACTCGCCGAACTCGCCGTACAAGTCGATGCCGACCGTTTCGAACAAGAAGTCGCCTTGATCCTGCAACGTGCCGATGTCGACGAGGAGCTCGATCGACTCGACGGTCACCTCGTCGAGATTCGCCGTGTCATGACCGGTAGCGAAGCGGCCGGTCGACGACTCGACTTCCTGATGCAGGAGTTGAACCGAGAGGCCAACACCCTGTCCTCGAAGTCGCAGGAACTCGACACCACGCGCATCGCCGTCGACATGAAGGTGTTGATCGAGCAGATGCGCGAGCAGATTCAGAACATCGAGTGACCGCGCCAACATGACAGCCTCCACCGGTGGTCGACTGTTCGTGATTGCGGCGCCGTCGGGTGCCGGCAAGACCAGTCTCGTCAAAGCCTTGTTGCAACGCATCCCGAATCTACGGGTCTGCGTATCGCACACGACTCGACCGCGCCGTCCCAATGAAATCGACGGTCGCGATTACCATTTCGTCGACGTACCGACCTTCGAGGCCATGATCGCAGCGGACGGCTTCCTCGAATACGCGCCGGTTTTCGACAACTACTATGGGACGAGCCGCAAGGCGCTAGCCGAGGCTTTCGGTCGCGGTCACGATGTCATGCTGGAAATCGATTGGCAGGGAGCCGAGCAGGTCAGGCGACGTACGACCGACCCGAAGAACGGGCAGGCCGGGTGCACCGGCATCTTCGTCTTGCCGCCATCACGCGCGGAACTCGAACGCCGTTTGCGCGAGCGCCGCACCGACAGTGATGCCGTCATCGCCAGGCGTTTGCAGGATGCGGTCACCGACATGCGCCACTACCACGAGTTCGATTACGTGATCGTCAACGACGATTTCGAACGCGCCCTAGGCGACCTCGAGCGAGTCATCGCCGGTGCGGGCCGAGAGCTGCAAGCCGATCGACCACAACTGCGCCCTCTACTCGAGGAATTGCTGGCCTGAATTGCCGATTTGGCCTGACTTCCCCTATACTTACCGACCCTTTCTCAGGTTTTTCGGGGATTCCCCGAGGCTCTCATGGCACGCATCACCGTCGAAGACTGTCTACAAAACGTCGACAACATTTTTCAGCTCGTACTGCTCGCCTCGCAGCGCGCTCGTCGACTGGCGAACGGCGCTGAATCGACGGTTCCCTGGGAAAACGACAAGCCAACGGTCGTCGCGCTGCGCGAAATCGCCGCCGGCAACATCACGGCCGAGATGCTGCTCGAGCCGGAGCCGGAACCAGAACCGGAACCGAGCCTGTTGCCGGACATCATGGAGCCCGATCCGGGTTTCCGTGCTCCGCAATTCGGCCTCGGAGACTGATTCGGTTTCCTGACGCTTGGGCTATGCCGGCACGCTACTGGGATTTCTGCCTGGCGGGTCCACCCCGGGCTTGAAGGAACTGCTGGCGGCTGCGCAAAGCTACCTGCCACCAGAGCAAGTCGAACGCATCCGCATCGCCGCCGAATTCGGCGCCGAAGCTCATAAAGGTCAGAAGAGAAAAACCGGCGAGCCCTACATCGCCCACCCGGTCGCGGCCGGCGTCATCCTGGCCGGTCTCAGAGTCGATGCCGATACGATCGTGGCGGCGATCCTGCACGACGTTATCGAGGACACCCCGGTCGCCAAAGAAGAGCTGGCGCGCCGCTTCGGCGAAACGGTTGCCGAAATCGTCGACGGGGTTACCAAACTCGATCAGATCCAGTTCAAAAGTCGCGAAGAGGCGCAGGCGGAATCCTTCCGCAAGATGCTGCTCGCGATGGTGCGCGACCTACGCGTCATCCTGGTCAAGCTCGCCGATCGCTTGCACAACATGCGTACGATCGAGGGTATGTCGCCCGTACGTCGGCGCGCCATCGCCCGCGAAACTCTCGAAATCTTTGCTCCACTTGCCGAGCGCCTCGGACTCTATGCGATGAAACTCGAGCTCGAGGACCTTGGGTTCCGAGCCCTCTATCCACAGCGCTATCGAGTCATCGAAAAAGCCATCAAGCGCGCGCGAGGTCACCAAAAAGAGTTTCTCGGCAAGATTTCCGAGAACATCAGCGTTGCGCTCGCTAAGGCCGGCATCGAAGCTGAAGTCGATACGCGGGAAAAACACTTGTACAGCATCTATAAGAAGATGCTGCGAAAACGCTCCGCGCTCTCGGAGATCGTCGACGTCTACGGTTTGCGCGTGGTCGTCGCAAGCGCCGATGAGTGCTATCGCGCACTCGGCGTCGTGCATGGGGCTTACAAGCCGATGCCGGGTCGCTTCAAGGATTACATCGCGATTCCCCGCGTCAACGGCTACCAATCGCTACACACCACTTTGTTCGGCCCCAACGGATTGCCGATCGAAGCGCAGATACGCACTCGCGATATGCATCGGGTAGCAGAGTCGGGTATCGCTGCGCATTGGAAATACAAGAGCGGTGATGGCTCGCCTGCCTACGAGCAAGCACAGGCGCGCGAATGGCTCAACAATCTGATCTCCATGCAGGAGAGCGGATCTTCGGAAGAGTTTCTCGAAAGTGTCCGGGTCGATCTGTTCCCGGACAAGGTTTATCTCTTCACCCCCAAGGGCAAGATCTTGCGTCTACCGCGTGGCGCGACTGTGGTGGACTTTGCCTACGCGGTGCACACCGATATCGGTAACCGTTGTGTCGCAGCCAAAGTCGATCGTCGGCTGACTCCGCTGCGAACGCAATTGCGTAACGGTCAAACCGTAGAGATCGTGACGGCGCCGGGCGCCATGCCGAATCCGGCGTGGGTGAACTTCGTCGTTACGGCCAAAGCTCGAACGGCGATCCGAAATTATTTGAAGAGCTTGCGTCGCTCGGAAGCCATCGAGCTTGGCCAACGACTGATCAATCAAGCATTGGCTGAGTTCAATCTCTCGTTGACCGACATCAGCGAAATGACCCTCGCTGCGACCGTCGGCGAACTCGGCATGGTCGATGCAGACGAGCTATTCGAAAAGGTCGGGCTCGGCGAACGCCTCGCGCCCTTGATCGCGCGAAGACTCGGTCCAGCCAATCCGTTGCAGACGGGCAGTGATTCGCTCGATGACAGCCTCGATGCGAGCAACGCAGCGCCCGCGCCACTGTCGGTCGCTGGAACCGAAGGGCTACTCGTCAGCTATGCACGCTGCTGTTTCCCCGTGCCGGGCGATCCGATCCTCGCCTACCTCTCCAGCGGTCGAGGCATCATCGTCCATCGCGAAGATTGTGCGAACGTCGACGATTATCGAAAACATCCCGAGAAGTGGCTCTCGGTCACCTGGGCTGAAAAACCCGAAAGACTCTTCGGTAGCGAACTGCGCGTCGAAGTCGCCAACCGCATGGGCGTTTTGGCCGCGGTGGCGGCAGCCATCGCTGGAACCGAAACCAACATCGAGCACGTTGCGCTCGAAGAGCGCGATGCAGAAACCTCCGTGCTCGTTTTCGAGGTCAAGGTCAGGGATCGCACCCACTTGGCGCGCGTGATGCGCGTGATTCGCCACATGCCCGATGTGCTCAAGCTCTCGCGTACACTTGCCGTACGGACCCGCGACGACTGACGCTCCCGGTCCATATCCTTCACGATGGTTTTCCTGCAGAGGCCTCATCATGACCCGACAGATCATCAGCACGACCGACGCACCGGCGGCCATCGGCACTTACTCGCAGGCAGTGCGCGTCGGTCCGACCGTCTACATCTCGGGACAGATACCGCTCGATCCGGCGACCGGACAACTCGTCAGTGGCGACATCGAAGTGGAAATCCGCCGTGTCTTCGACAATCTCGAGGCTATCGCTAAAGCTGCCGGCGGCTCCTTGCGTCACGCCGTTCGAGTCACCGTATTCCTGACGGATCTCGTCCACTTCGCCAAAGTGAATGAAGTGATGGCGCAATACATTCCGCAGCCATGGCCTGCCCGCGCTGCACTCGGCGTCTCGCAGTTGCCGAAAGGGGCTCGAGTCGAAATCGATTGCATACTGCACCTCGACTGAGCCGGTAGATCACCATTCATATGGGGGATCCGCGCGAGCAGCGCCCCGTCACCGCCTTGCGTGGCGTCGGAGCAGCACTGGCGGCGCGTTTAGCCGTACTCGGCGTGGAGCAGGTTCAAGATCTGCTCTTCGTGCTACCCACGCGCTACGAAGATCGAACCCGCGTTCAGCCCATCGGCTCGTTACTACCTGGAAGCCGAGTGGTCGTCGAAGGTGAAGTGCTGCTCACCGAAGTCGTATTTCGACGGCGGCGACAGATGTTGTGTCGACTCGCTGACGGCTCCGGGTTTTTGACGCTACGTTTTTTCCATTTCTCGAAATCGCAACAAGACGGGCTGACGCGCGGCACACGTATTCGATGTTTTGGCGAAGTCAGACGCGGTCCGCTCGGTCTTGAAATCGTCCATCCCGAATACCGCCGTATCGCCGATGGCCCCGGTGTTCTCGAAGATCGGTTGACGCCGGTCTATCCGATGACCGAGGGCGTGACGCAAGGCCGATTGCGAATGCTGATCGGACTGGCGCTGCGTGAACTCGACACCGCCGGGGTGCGCGAATGGCTACCGGAATCAATACTCCAACCGCTCGGACTTCCCTCGCTGCGAACAGCACTCGAATTCGTGCATAGACCACCGGTCGACGCAGCACTCGATGAGTTAGAAGCAGGACGTCATCCGGCGCAGCGACGACTCGCATTCGAAGAGTTGCTGACGCACCACGTGGTCATGCGTCGCTTACGCGACACGGCTCGCACAGATTCGGCGACACCCCTGCACGACACCGTTGGCTTGGCGACTCGCTTCAAAGAATCGTTGCCTTATACCCTGACGGGAGCGCAGCAACGCAGTCTGGATGACATCGAACGTGATCTGCAGAGAACACAACCGATGGTTCGTCTGGTGCAAGGCGACGTCGGCTGTGGAAAAACAGTGGTCGCAGCGGCAGCGGCAGCGCGCGCGATCGGCAGTGGTTGTCAGGTCGCGCTGATGGCACCCACCGAACTGCTCGCCGAGCAGCACCAAAAAAATCTCGACTCTTGGTTTCGTCCTCTCGGCATTACCGTCGGGCTCGTCACCGGGTCGCAGCCCGTTCGAACGCGGCGCAGCGCGCTCGAAGCCGTCGCTGCGGGTGACCTTCAATTGGTCGTCGGTACGCACGCGCTTTTCCAGGATGGAATGCAGTTCCACAAGCTCGCGCTCGTCATCGTGGATGAGCAGCACCGATTCGGTGTTCAGCAAAGACTGCGTCTCGCCGAAAAAGGGCTGCATGAGAACCGACATCCTCACCAATTGATCATGACTGCAACGCCGATACCCCGCACGCTGGCCATGACGGCCTATGCGGATCTCGACGTGTCGATCATCGACGAACTCCCTCCCGGCAGAACACCCGTCAAAACCGTCGTCGCTGCACAAAGTCGTCGTGACGAGGTCGTTGCGCGGATCGCGGCGGCATGCCGTGCTGGGAGACAGGCTTACTGGGTATGCCCCCTGATCGACGAATCCGAAGAGTTGCAATGTCAGGCTGCTGAAGAAACTGCCGTGTCGTTGACCGAGGCATTGTCCGAATTCCGGGTAGGTCTCGTTCACGGACGCATGAAAGCCAAAGAAAAAGAAGCCGTGATGCTCGAGTTCAAGGCTGGTCGAATTCAACTGCTGGTCGCGACGACGGTCATCGAGGTCGGTGTGGACGTGCCCAACGCCACCGTCATGGTGATCGAAAATGCGGAGCGGATGGGGCTCGCCCAACTGCACCAATTGCGCGGTCGCGTCGGACGCGGTTCACACGAGAGCAGTTGCGTTCTGCTCTACCGGGCGCCGCTCGGCGCCTTGGCGCGTGCTCGGTTGAACGCTATTCGCGACAGCAACGACGGCTTTGACATCGCGCAGCGGGACCTCGAGTTGCGCGGTCCCGGCGAATTGCTCGGGACCCGACAAACCGGCCTTGCGCGGATGCGTGTGGCGGATCTGGCGCGTGATGTCGATCTGCTGCCCGAAGTGCATCGCGCAGCCGAGACGCTGCTCGCACAACATCCGGATAGAATCGCACCCCTCACGGCACGCTGGATTGGATCGGACGACAAATATGGCCGTATCGGCTAAGCCCACGACTCTCGCAACGGAAGGTTGCCCTGCGCCGTTGCCCGCATCGGTCATGTGGCTGCCCGCCGCTGCGCTCAACTGCTACGAGGGCGATGCGATGCATCGTGATTGGCTGTTGACGCCGGGTCTTTTGACGCAGCGCATTCGAGCGGCTGCTGCAGATCGGTTCGCCATGCGCCTACTGAACGAGCGTCGCTGCGGCGACGAGTTTGTTCGCGAGATCGACATGAGCTGCGGTGACACGGTGTGGCTGTTCGCACACACCCGGATCCCGGCCGACACCGCCAAACATCACGAATGGTTGACCCAAATCGGTGAGCGCACTCTTGGGGAAGCCATCGCGAACCAAACATCGCTAGAGCGCGCACCGTTCCGTTTCGCGCAAGCCTATCCCGACACGTGGCTCGTCGATCGTGCGCTGCAACATGCAGGACTCGCGCCGCGCCCGCTTTGGGTGCGACATTCGGCCTTTCGGATCGACACTGCGTCTTTCGATCTCTACGAAGTTTTCATGCCGAGCATAGGCTCAAAATGAGCGCGGCGTGGCGCCGTCGTTGGCGCGAATACGTGCTGTTGACGCGACTCGACAAGCCGATCGGTATTTTGTTGTTGCTGTGGCCGGTGCTGTGGGCGCTGTGGATAGCCGCAGATGGTCTGCCGCCGCTTTGGATCCTCACCGTCTTTCTCGCGGGAACGATCTTCACCCGATCGGCGGGCTGCATCATCAATGATTTCGCCGATCGGAATATCGATCCACATGTCGAGCGTACTCGTGATCGACCGCTCGCGGCGAGACGGGTCTCCCCGTACGAGGCACTGACGCTGTTCATTTTTCTGATGCTCGCCGCGCTCGCATTGGTGCTGACGCTCGGGTGGCAGGTGACGGCTTACGCTCTGATAGCAGCGGGGTTGTTGCTGACGTATCCGCTCTTCAAACGATTTTTCCCGGCGCCGCAGTTATATCTTGGAGTGGCCTTTGGTTGGGGCGTGCCGATGGCGTTCGTAGCGGTGCAAGGCGGCGTCCCGTCGATCGGCTGGTGGATCTTCGCTGTCACGGTGTTGTGGGCTTTGATCTACGACACCTATTACGCCATGGTCGATCGCGAGGACGATCTACGGATCGGCGTACGCTCGACGGCAGTATGGTTTGGTAAGGCGGATCTCGCCGTCATCGCAGCACTACAGTTATTGATGATCGCAGGTCTTTGGAAAATCGGCGTCATGTCGACGCTAGGGCCGCTCTATTTCACCTCCGTTTTGATCGCCGCCGTCATATTCCACAGAAATCTTTGGTGGGCGAGACACCGCGATCGTGCGCAGTGCTTTCGCGCCTTTCTTGGAAATCATCAGGCAGGGCTCGTCGTTTTCGTCGGCATCGCACTCGCAACCGCCCAACGCTGAACGGTCACTCCCGGTACCGATTCCAATTCGGCGCTCGCCGTATCGAGGGTAGCGCCGGTTGTGCGCACGTCATCAACCAGCGCGATGACGATTGAGTGCCCTGCTCGAATTCGAGATGCAGGATGTCGCTCAAAGGCACCCTGCACGTTGTCGCGACGCCGAGCAGCCGACAAGGTGGTCTGGGGACGGGTCGGGCGAGCACGGATCAAAGTGCGTTGATCAACCGCAACGCCGAGCCAGAGGGCGGCGAACTTCGCGATCTGCGCCGCTTGGTTGAAACCTCGCTCGGCCCTGCGTGCCGCATGCAGCGGCATCGGCACTAGAAAAGATACGGGCGCGGCACCGCTCGCTTGTGACCAACCGGCGAGTATTGCGCCGAAGATGGCCGCCCAACGCCAGTCGGCATGGAACTTCAAGGCACGTAAACCGTCGTCGACGGGCGGTGCGTAGCGCAGCGGAACCACGTCGGTCGCCGAACTGCCGATGAAAGGCAGTGTCCACAGGCAAGCACGACAGATATCGAGGTAGCGCAGATCCGACGCTCCGCCACAAACGAGACATCGGGCTGGCCAGAGTCGGAATCCCCAACGAAACATCCAAGGCAGCTGAACGAGCGACTCGTTGCCAACGACTCCGGAGCGCCGATCGAGCCATTCGATTGTCGACTCGATCAAGGGGTTGAGGTTGACAGGCTTCGGAGTGGCAAGGAACATCGTCATCCCCGAAGCCTGCAGATGCCCTTCCACCTTGGGCAAAACCCGTTTCGGCTCATCTAGACCACAAACGGAAATGCCATGACGATTGCGCCCCGCCACGACTGGACCGTCGACGAAGTCGAAGCCCTGTTCGCACTCCCGTTCGCGGACCTCATTCATCAGGCACAGACGGTGCATCGCGAACATCACCCTGCCAACACCGTACAGATGAGTACCTTGCTGTCGGTCAAGACTGGAGCCTGCCCGGAGGACTGCGCCTACTGCCCGCAAAGCGTGCGTTACGACACCGGTCTCGACCGCGAGGCCTTGATGGCCGTCGACGATGTCGTGACCCGCGCCCGCGCAGCGCGTGAAGCCGGCGCGACGCGGTTTTGCATGGGCGCTGCTTGGCGCTCACCGAAGAAGCGGGACATCGAAGTCATGTCGGCGATGATTCGCGGTGTGCGCGAGCTCGGCATGGAGACCTGCGCCACCCTCGGCATGCTCAACAAGGAACAAGCGCGCGAATTACGTGACGCAGGCCTCGATTACTACAACCACAACATCGACACCTCGCCCGAGTTTTACGACAAGATCATCACCACGCGCGATTTCCAAGACCGTCTCGACACGCTGGAAGCAGTACGTGAAGCGGGCATGAGCGTGTGCTGCGGTGGCATCGTCGGTATGGGCGAAACCGTGCGTGATCGCGCCCGCATGCTGCAGGTACTCGCCAATCTTGAACAGCACCCGGAAAGCGTGCCCATCAACCAACTCGTCGCCGTGCCCGGAACGCCGTTGGCCGATCAAGCACCGATCGATCCGTTCGACTTCATCCGTACCATTGCTGTCGCGCGAATTTTGATGCCGAGCTCTGCCGTCAGATTATCCGCCGGGCGCGAACAAATGTCGGATGAGTTGCAGGCACTCGCCTTCCTCGCGGGTGCAAACTCGATCTTTTACGGCGAAAAACTGCTGACCACCGGTAATCCTGACGTCGAGCACGATCGACGCTTGCTCGATCGTCTCGGTATGCGCACAGCACCCGGGGTGATCGGTGCGTCGCACGCCTGAGGCACTCGCCGATGCGCTGAATTCGCTCGACGCTCGCCAACTGCGCCGGCGTCGACACAGCGTGCCCGCTGGAGCGATCGACTTTTGCAGCAACGATTATCTCGGTCTGCGAACACACCCCATGGTGCGTTCTGCGCTGATCGACGCGGCAAATCACGGTGCAGTCGGCGCCGGTGCATCACATCTCGTCAGTGGGCACGATCCCGAGCACGATTCGCTTGAACGCGCGCTCGCCGATTTCACGGGCCGCGAACGAGCGATCGTGTTCTCCACCGGCTATATGGCGAATCTCGGTGTCATCACCGCACTCGCTGAGCGCGACGATCTCATCCTGCAGGATCGTCTGAATCACGCCTCTTTGATCGACGCGGCACTGCTCGCCCGTACCCGCGAATTCAAGCGCTATCCGCACAATGATGCTGAGGCGGCCGCTTCCGCGCTGAGACAGTTCCGAAGCGAACACCCCAAAGCCGGAGCCGTTATCGCAACCGACGGTGTTTTCAGCATGGACGGCGACATCGCGCCCGTGGCTGCGCTCGCCGAGCTCGCTCAAGCGGAGTCCGCATGGCTTGTGGTCGATGATGCGCACGGCCTCGGTGTCGTTGGTACGGAAGGTCGTGGCGTTTGCGAACAACAGCATCTCGATCAAAAAGCCGTGCCGGTGTTGATCGGCACTTTCGGCAAAGCATTCGGTACTTTCGGCGCCTTCGTTGCCGGTGAATCGGCATTGATCGACTGGCTGATCCAGAGTGCGCGCACCTATATCTATACCACGGCTTTGCCACCACCAATCGCTGCAGCCACACGTTGTGCCTTACAGCTCGTCGAGCGAGAGCGTTGGCGTCGAGAAAAGTTGCACGAGCTGATCCGGCTGTTCCGAAACGGAGCCGAGCGGCGCGGCATCGAGTTGATGCCATCCATGACCGCCATCCAGCCAGTCATCTGCGGCTCCTCTGCAGCGGCATTGCAAGCTAGTGCTTACCTGCGAAAGCAGGGATTTCACGTGGCTGCGATTCGCCCGCCAACCGTACCTGAAGGTAGCGCCCGTCTTCGCATCACGCTCAATGCCCATCATCAAGTTGATGACGTCGAACGATTGCTCGCCGCAGTGGAAGGAGCGATCTCGCAAACGTCCTTACAGGAACGCTCGACATGAACGCGACTCCGCTCGTGATGTTGCACGGCTGGGCACTCAATCTGCGAGTGTTCGACGAGTTGGTGGAAGAACTCGAGGCGCCGGCTTCCCAACCGCGCTTCGATATCGCACGTTTCGACCTACCAGGACATGGGCGCGCGCCGGAACCCTCCGATATTTACGGCGATCAGGAAGACGGTGCCTGGGATATCGGTAAAGTCGCCGATTTCATTCTCAAAGAAATGCCGGATCGCTCCGTGCTGCTCGGCTGGTCTTTGGGCGCGAAAATCTCGATGGAAATCGCTGCGCGAGCACCCGAGCGTATCCAGGGACTGATTCTGATCAGCGCAACCCCAAAATTCGCCCGTAGCGACGACTGGCCGCACGGGGCGAACCCGGCAGCACTGGACGCGCTCGGGCGTCACCTTCGTGACGACTACCGCCGAACCGTCAACGATTTTCTGTCGTTGCAGGTGCGTGGCAGCATGCAAGCGGAAGAAACCCTCACCAACCTGCGCAACGCGTTGCTCGCACAAGGCGAGTGTCAGCCAGCGACTCTGCTGCGCTCGTTACGCTTGCTGCACCAGATCGATCAACGACCGCGCTTACCGCTCATTCAAGCGCCGACGCTGGTCATTGCAGGTCAATACGATCGGGTCGTGCATCCGGGTGCGACGCAAGCCATGGCCGCCATGATCCCGAATGCCCGCTATCAAGAACTGCCGCGTTGCGGGCATGCGCCGTTCATTTCGCATGTCCACGAAGTCGTGGAACTGATTCAGGAATTTGCGGCGGAGCTCGCATCGTGAGCATCGACCGTCGCGCACTCGGTAAAGCTTTTGGATCGGCGAGCGGCCGCTACGATGAGGCTGCAGTATTGCAGCGCACCGTTCGTCGAGAACTGCTCGAGAGGCTGGAGCATTTCTCGACGACACCAACAGTCGTCATCGACCTGGGTGCTGGTACGGCTGCAGCCACACGCGACTTGAAAGCACGCTATCCGACAGCGACGGTGGTGGCGGCCGATCTTTCTCTTGGCATGCTGCAGCACGCGCAGAAAGCGAGTGGCTGGCTTGATCGGTTACGAACATCCAAACGTATCGAAGCGGCGGTGGTCGATGCACATCGATTGCCATTTCGATCGGGTAGTGTCGATCTGATTTTCAGTAACTTGATGTTGCAGTGGTGCGATCTCGATGAGGTCTTTGCCGAAGTTCGGCGCGTGCTGTCACCGCAGGGGTGGTTCGTTTTCAGCACTTTTGGCGTCGGCACGCTGCAAGAACTGCGCGCCGCCTGGGCTACCGTCGATACGAATCAGCGCGTCCACGAATTCTTCGACATGCACGATATCGGATCGGCGTTGACACGGGCAGGATTGCGCGAACCCGTACTGGATGTGGATCGACACTCGTTGACTTACTCAGATCCGATTTCGCTCATGCGCAGTATCAAAGAAATAGGCGCTGGAAACGCCGCGAGAGAACGGCCTCGCGGGCTTACCAGCCCTCGTGTTCTTCAAGCTGTGAGCGACGCCTACCCGCGTTCACGTGGCAAAAGCGATATCGCGGCTACTTGGGAGATCGTCTATGGTGCCGCTTTCGGCGCACCGACCCAACTGACGGAGTCGTCCCACGATGCGAGCGAGATCATCGTGCCGTTTCCGAAGCCGGGAGCGAGGTATCGAAAATGAAGGGCGGGCTATTCATCACCGGTACCGATACCGGAGTCGGCAAAACGAAGATCGCGACAGCGCTACTCGCAGCCGGCGTCCAAGCTGGTCTAGTCATGGCACCCATGAAGCCGGTGGCCTCGGGCGCTGAATTCTTTGATCGTGGTGACGGATATCGCGAGTTGCGCAATGACGATGCGCTCGAACTACTGGCGGCGGCGGGCGGTGGGTTCGGCTACGCGGCGATCAATCCCTACTGTTTCGAGCCGGCGATCTCACCCCATATCGCCGCCATGGAGGCCGGCGTGACGGTGGATCCTGCGCAGCTTCAGGTCGCTGCTCGGGATCTTGCAACCAAATGCGACTGTCTGGTGGTCGAGGGTGCAGGTGGCTGGTTTGCCCCACTTGGGCCCGAGCTGACCATCGCCGACCTCGCCGGCACGCTGAACCTGCCGGTCCTGCTGGTCGTAGGCCTGCGCCTCGGGTGTCTGAATCACGCGATGTTGTCGCGCCAAGCGATTGAAAGATCAGGGCTCAAGCTCGCCGGCTGGGCGGTCAGCGAGATCGACCCGACGATGCCGCGCCGAGCCGAAAACCTCGCCACGCTGCGCCGAACCTTCGGTAGCGAGCCACTGCTGCACCTTGGCTTCGACCCGACGCGATCGGCTGAACTCGAAGCGGGTACGGCGGCCCTGAAGCGTCTCGGATGGTTGTCCGAAAGCCGGGCAAACTCTCCATAACTCCATGATATTGATAGTTTTTCGAGCTTGACTTAGCATCCGGTCACCAACCACCACCCGCTCCCCGAGCCAGCCCCCGACCATGCGGATCGAGCTGTCGCCCAACTGTTCGCTGAGCCCTCAGGGTGCGCGCTGGTTCTTTGTTAGCGTCTGCGTGGCGTCGATGTCGGTGGCAATCCCGCTGACCCTCATCGGCTACTGGCCCATCCTCCCCTTCGCCGGCGCGGAGCTCGCGCTGCTCTTCTGGGCACTGCGGACCTCAATGGCGCGCCGCCACGAAAAACAGACCATCACGATCTCGTCCGAGACGGTGGAAATCGAAGACTGCCGGCCACCCGAACAATCATGCGTCGTGTTCCCGCGACACTGGGCGCAAGTTAGAATCCGCGCCGGGGGTTCGCCGCTGCATCCGAGTCGACTAACGGTCGAGTCGCATGGGCGCCGCCACGAGATTGGCTCCTTTCTCAACGAACAGGAGCGTCAGGCTCTGGCGTTGCGACTAAAGCGCCTGATCGGCCGCGTGGATGAATCCCCCCCGTTACCCGCCCATGGCGGAGGCACGCCATGAATTTTTCGAGGCGTCGCAGCCTCTTGTGCGGTGTCGTTCATCCGATTTCGTTTGAGAACTGAGCAGACCATGAGCAGACAAATTCGACACGTCCTGAGTTCCGCCGCAGCCTCGCTGGTTGCCGCTTTGGCTCCTCTCGCGGCGCACGCGGAATGGGGCAACCTCAACATGCCCGTGGGCGTGACCGAGTTGTCCAAACAAATCCATGCGCTGCACATGACCATTTTTTGGTGGTGCGTAGCGATCGGTGTGTTCGTGTTCGGCTGGATGATTTGGTCGCTGGTTGCGTTTCGTAAGTCCAAGGGCGCGGTGCCCGACACGTCGATCACCCATAGCACGAAGGCCGAAATCATCTGGACGCTGATCCCGGTCGTGATCCTCGTGATCATGGCGATCCCGGCGGCGCGCACCTTGATCGCCATCGAAGATACTCGTAACACCGAGCTCAGCATCAAAGTCACGGGCTACCAGTGGAAGTGGCAATACGACTACATCGACGAGAAAGTCAGCTTCTTCTCGACCCTCGATCGCACCAGCAACGAAACGCGTCAACTGCAGTCGGGTAAAGATCCGCGCGCCGTCGAAAATTATCTTTTGAACGTCGACAACCCGCTCGTCGTCCCCGAAGACACGAAGGTGCGTTTGCTGCTCACTTCGCAGGACGTGATTCATGCGTGGTGGGTGCCGGCGTTCGGTCTCAAGAAAGACGCCATCCCGGGCACCGTCAATGAATTGTGGTTCAAGGTGAAGCCCGGTCAGACCGGCACCTATCGCGGCCAGTGCGTCGAACTCTGCGGCCGTGACCACGGCTTCATGCCGATCGTCGTGAAGGTCGTCACGAAGGCCGAATACCAGGCGTTCATCGCCGCGCAGAAAGCGGCCACCGCACCGACCGTCGCCAGCGCCGCCACCGGCAGCGCGCCGCGCGGCTGAACACGCCGCATCGACGTCCACCAAAGAATTCAACCAGAGCGAACCAGACCATGGCCAACACTGCACACGCCGATCACGCCCACGATCACCACGACC
>JALRHE010000042.1 GCA_023253235.1 Steroidobacteraceae bacterium | reverse complement strand
AGTACGACTTCGGCGCTCGCCGTCGCTGATCGTTACATCGATCAGACCGATCGATGAAACCGGGGTGGCTTAGCCACCCCGGTTTTTTTATGCCCGTTACTTCGTCTCTCGCGCCGCTACCGCATCGATTTCGATTCGCGCTTCGGGTACCGCTAGTGCTTTGATGTAAACGAGCGTGCCAGCCTGTTTTCCCGTCGGATTGTATTTGCGGCCCGCTCGAATGACGGCCGGTAGATCAGCTGCATCGGTCAGATAGACGGTGGTTTTGACGAGATCCTGCATCGTCATTCCTGCATCGGCGAGTGATTTGGCGATGCGCTCGTAGACGATCTCCGCCTGTGCATCTCCATCGGCCGGTGTTTTGCCGTCGGCGCCCGTGGCGGTCTGACCGCTGATGTACAAAATTCTCGATCCCGGCGGTATCTCGACCGTGCGGTGCGTGTAGCCCCCGCTCGGGTTGCGGATGAGGTTGGTAGACGCCGCGTTTGGATCCGGCGACTGCGCCAGTCCCGCCGTGCTCGCGACCAGGCAGGTGATCGCGCAGATATGGCTCAACGAAATCCCGTGCATTTCGATTCCTCCGTGTTGTCAGCCTTTGTTAGCATCGGGCGCCTCAGCCCTTTGAGCCGCAACTTATCATGGCGAACCATAACCCCGAGATAGCGACTCGCTGGTCGTGGCGTTCTCGAGGCGTGCTGCTGCTTTTGGCGTTGGCGATTCTGTTCGATGGTGTCGATAACCAAGTCTTGGGCTTGGTCGCTCCAGCGATTCTGGCGGAGTGGCAGTTGGACAAGGCTGCGTTCGCCCCCGTTCTCGCCGTGGGTCAGTTTGGCATGATGATGGGCACGCTACTCGGCGGGCTTTGGGGTGATCGAGTAGGCCGCAAACAAGCGCTGCTGTGCTGCGTGCTGCTGTTTGGCGCTACGACGTTGGTGATGTCCTTCGTTGATACGGTGGAAGCCCTGTTTTTACTTCGATTCGCTGCCGGTGTTGGTATGGGTGGCGCGCTACCCAATGCGGCTGCACTCGCAGCAGAGTGGACGCCGCCGCGCTATCGGGTCGTCGCTGTCACCACCACGATCGTTTGTATTCCCTTGGGTGGCGTTGTCGGTGGCGCGTTGGCAGCCGAGGTTCTACCGGCTCAAGGCTGGCGGGCGATGATGCAATGGGCGGGTGCTTTGCCGCTGGCCTTGCTACTGTTTCTCTGGCGTGGTCTGCCCGACGATCCGCCTCGCGACGCTGCGCCCGCGACGGCATCCGGCGTAGTCGTCGGACAGATTCGAGCGTTACTGAGTCAAGATCGGCGGCGAGATACCTTGGCGCTGTGGTGTGCCTTCGGTTTTTGCTTGATGGCGATCTATGCGAGCTTCAGTTGGCTTCCCACTATGTTGGTCGAGACAGGCCGCGATATCGCCGAGGCAAGTCGTGGTTTGATGTATTTCAATCTCGGCGGAGTGATTACGGCACTGCTGGCGGCAGGCTTGATGACTCGTTACGGTTCACGTCTGCCTTTGGCACTGATGGCAGGCGCTGCAGCGGCGCTGAGTATGGTGTTTTTGCTCGGCGACCTCGACAGCGCGCCAACCGAGATGTTGCTGGTGCTGCTCGCATTGCTGGGTGGATGTATCAACGGGGTGCAGACCACGCTCTATGCGTTGGCTGCGCATCTCTATCCGGCATCGATTCGAGCGACGGGAATCGGCGCCGCTTCCAGTATCGGCCGCTTAGGTGGCGTGTCGAGCGCATTTTTCGGCGCCGCGTTGTTGACGGCATTCGGTGGTGCCGGGTTCTTCTTGCTGTTGCTCTTGGCCATGTGCGTCACGTTGGTGGCGTTGCTCGTGTTGCGCAATCACATTTAACGAATAGCCAAACTACCGAATACCCGAGATTTGACCAGCGTAGGGCGATTGGTACACCCTCGAGGTCGGGGTAAACATGATCGAATCGACGGATTGGCCTAAGCCTCGGGTGGCATGGTACGCAGTAGCAGTCTTGTTGCTGGCCTACACCTGTTCCTTCATCGATCGCACGATCCTCTCGCTGCTGGTCGAGCCCATCAAAGCCGATCTTGGTCTCTCCGATACCCAGATCGGGATGCTGCACGGTCTCGCATTCGCCTTGTTTTATACGCTCATGGGTATCCCGATTGCGATGCTTGCTGATCGCTACAGTCGGCGAAAGATCATCGCGGGCGGCATCGCCTTTTGGAGTATCGCAACGGCATGTTGTGGGCTCGCCAATCGCTTTTCGCATCTGTTCATTGCGCGTGTAGGGGTGGGCGTCGGTGAGGCCGCACTCTCGCCAGCCGCCTTTTCTTTGTTGGCAGATTCTT
>JALRHE010000370.1 GCA_023253235.1 Steroidobacteraceae bacterium | reverse complement strand
GAAGCCCAGAGCTCAGTCGAGGAGTACAATCTCGCGGGTGAAACGCACGGAAAGCGAGTTCCCGCCCAAGCACGCTGCGCTGCGCGACGATGTGCACATGTTGGGTTCGTTGGTCGGCGAGGTGTTGCGCGAGCAGGGCGGTATCGAGTTGTTCGAACTCGTCGAGCGTGATCGAACCCTGGCCATCGCGCGACGTAACGGCGATGCAGCGGCCGCTTCCGAACTGGAGTCGCGCGTCACCAATCGCACCCCGGCCATCGCCCGTGATCTCGAGCGTGCATTCTCCAGTTGGTTCCAGTCGGTCAACCTCGCCGAACAGGTGCATCGTATCCGCAGGCGGCGGGCATATTTCCAGGACGACGCCGAGCGCCCTCAACCGGGCGGCATCGGTGACGCCATCGCCAAGCTCAAGGATCGTGGTCTAGCGCGTGAGCAGGTGATCGAGCTGCTCGCGGGTATGCAGATCCAACCGATCTTCATGTCGCATCCGACCGAGTCGACGCGACGAACCATCCTGCGAAAACAGCAGCGTCTGGCGACTTTGCTATACGATCGTTTGAATCCAACGCTCGCACCGAACGAGCAGCGCGCGTCGCTCGGTCGAATTCGGACCGAGATCACGACAGCCTGGCAGACCGAAGATCACCCTCGGCAGCGACTCACCGTCGCCGACGAGCGTGAACATGTGCTGTTCTTTTTGGCCGAAATTCTCTATCGCGTGGTACCTGGGTTTTACGAGGAGATCGCCGAGGCCTTGACCCGAAACTTTGGCGTGGAGACCGAGGCGGTCACCTTGCCGACGATGCTGCGCTTTGGCAGTTGGGTAGGCGGCGACATGGACGGTAACCCCGATGTACACGCCAAAACTTTGCGCGAGACGCTGGTGCGCCAGCAGAAGGCGATCGTCAACGCGTACTTTCTCGAGATGCAGTCGCTCGGACAGTTGCTGTCACAGAGTGGCGGACGCGTCAGCATTTCGGCCGCGTTGCAGAAGCGGATCGATGAATACATCACCTTGATTCCCTCGGCGAGATCGAGTGCTCCGGCGCGCCACGATCGCATGCCGTATCGCGTCTTCTGTGCCCAGGTCGCCGAGCGCTTACGCGCCACCTACGACGGCGTCTCCGGCGCCTATGAGTCGGTGCAGCAGTTCCAACGCGATGTAGAGCTGATCGCCGACAGCCTTGCGCACAATCGTGGTCGGCATGCCGGTCTCTTTGCGGTACATCGCCTGCAGCGTCGTATCGCCACCTTCGGATTCCACTTGGCGACACTCGATATTCGTCAACACACTCGGGTGCATCATCGTGTGATCGCGCAGGCACTCGATGATCCAGCGTGGGTCGCACTCGACTCGCACAGCCGGCATTCTCGTCTCGTCGAGATGGTCTCGCGTGATGCCAGCCCGCGCTGTGAGATGGACCCGGTCGGTAAACGAACATTGGCCGTTTTCGAGGCGATGTTGCAATGCCGACGTCGCTTCGGACCGGATTCAATCGGTGCCTACATCGTCAACGGCGTACAAGGCCCAGACGACATTGTCGCTCCGTTGTTGCTGGCCCAGTGGGCGGAGGCTTTCGACAAGAGATCCAATGCCCTCGCGATCGATATCGCGCCGATGTTCGATTCGATGGAAGCGCTCGAGGGTGCCGGCGTCGCGCTAGAAGCTGCGCTCGCCGACCCCGTCTATCGCAAGCACCTCGATGGTCGGCATCGTCGACAGATGGTATTCGTAGGCTATTCCGAGAGTGGTAAGCAGGCCGGTGTCTGTGCGTCGCGTGTTGCGGCCTATCGCGCGCAAGATGCGATCGAGGCGGTGCTGACCCGGGCTGGTGAGCGATCGATACTCGTGCATGCACGCGGAGGTAGCATCGCCCGTGGCGGTGGTCGCATCGA
>JALRHE010000348.1 GCA_023253235.1 Steroidobacteraceae bacterium | reverse complement strand
CGGGCCGGCGACTTCGCGCTGCTGGCGGTCGGCAACGCGACCTCCAACAACCAGAACAACGCGATCTCGATCGCCAGTGGCGGCGGCCTCACCTGGACGGCCACCACCAAGATCTTCCAGCACGATATCGCCAAGGCCTGCGCGTTCCTAGCCTCGGGTGAGGCCGCTTACATCACGGGTGAAGCGATGAACGTTTCGGGCGGCGAGGAGTATCACTAAACATGAGTTACGCTTGGCCGGGTGGTGCGCGTCTTGCGCTCTCGCTCGTCGTGAATGTCGAAGAAGGTGCCGAATTCAACATCGAAGACGGCGACCGTGGCCCCGAGCCCGTTGATGAGCTCGGGATCACGCTGAAGAAGCCGGTACGCAATTTCGGTAACGAGTCGAACTACGCCTACGGTATCAACGAGGGCGCACCCCGAGTGTTGGGTTTGCTCGATCGATATGGCTTTCCCGCGACCTTCACCGCGGCAGCGGTGGCGCTCGAGCGTGCGCCGCAGGTCGCTCACGGTATCGCGGGCGCAGGACACGAGGTGTGCGCGCATGGCTATCGCTGGGCTCACCAGCTCGGCATGAGCGAGGAGGTCGAGCG
Organism: Steroidobacteraceae bacterium; assembly: GCA_023253235.1. GTDB lineage: Bacteria > Pseudomonadota > Gammaproteobacteria > Steroidobacterales > Steroidobacteraceae > UBA964. Next base: position 3,982 of record JALRHE010000348.1, on the reverse strand, counting down.
AGACTTCATTCGCAAAGCGACCGATAGCATCGCGAAAACCACCGGCACGCGACCGGTCGGTTGGCTGTCACGATATCTGCACACCGCCGAGACCCGTCGGCTGTTGAGTGAGGAGGGCTACCTCTATCACATGGACGACTTCAGCCGCGACGAGCCCTTCATGGATCGATCGTTGCCCAAGCCGATGGTAGTGCTGCCCTATGCGCTCGATTCGAACGACATGAAAATGTGGAATGCGCCGGCGCTCATGCCGACCGATTGGTTGACCTACGCCAAGGACACCTTCGATTGGCTGCTGGCAGAGTCCGTCGGGCGTCCGCGGATGATGTCGCTAGGGGTGCATCTGCGCATCATCGGCAGACCCGGCCGTATCGTCGCGCTCGATCGGTTTCTGCAGCACGTGAGTCGCGCCGAGGGCGTCTGGATCGCAACGCGGCGAGATATCGCCGCGCACTACCGCAGCATTCAGTCAGCCTGACAACATTTCGGCGAGCGTCATGACAACGTCGTCGGCGCCGGGTTGTCCGGCGATCTGCAGGCCGACCGGTAAGCCCTCGCTTGCGATGGGGATGGTGGCGGCTGGTGAGCCCGTGGCGGTCGCGATGACGGTGAGATCGGCCAACGAGTCGGGTGTCGGCAGCGTGTGGGCGAAGGCCGGCACCGGTGAGGTGGGCAGCAAGAGGATGTCGACGCCTTGCGTCATCTCGCGCCAGCGCGCGACGAAATCACCCACGGTCGCGCGATAACGTTGCAGCTTGACGGCGTCGAGTTGACCGCCGAACTCGAGCATGGCGCGCAGCGGTTCATCGAAGTCTTCCGGGTGGTTGTCGAGGTGTTCGCGATGCGCCAGCCACATCTGGTGCTCGCACAGCGCGAAGATCGCACGACGTACCTTGCGTAGCGACAGCGGCCCGTGGGTCGCTGATGTCCACTCGAGTCGTTCGAGCGAAGCGAATCGATCGGCATAACGGTTGATTGCGGAGCGGAAAGCCGATTCGACGGTCGTGTCCAATTCGACGTCGCCGAAGGATGTCACAACCGCGCCTCGTAATTCGGTGTAGGGCGGAGCGGTCGAGAGTCGCGTCGTCGAAAGCCCGGACGCAGAGGTCTTGAGGGCACCGACGACCTGAAGCAAATCACGCGCGAGCGTTGCCTCACGAGTCAGTGGACCGAGATGATCGAAGTCCTCGTGAACCGGTAGCACGCCGTGGAGGCTCAATCGTCCAGGCGAGGGCTTGAAGCCGACGATGCCGCAGAGCGCAGCGGGAATTCGAACCGAGCCGATCGTGTCGCTGCCGATCGCTGCATCACAATGGCCGGCGGCAACAGCCGCAGCGGAACCCCCGCTTGAGCCTCCGACGGAGAGGGTTGGATCGAGCGGATGTCGAATCGCGCCTTGCATGCTGCGTCCGCTGGCGCCGAGTGCACCGGCATCCATGGTCGTCTGTCCGACCAAAATTGCACCGGCGGCACGCAATGACTGGATCACGGCAGCATCGCTATCGGCGCGCTCGTTTCGTCGGCTGCGCAAGCCGCCGGCCCAAGGCCAGCCGGCGACGGCGACATTAGCCTTGATGCCGATGAGGCAACCGTCGATGGCGCTCAAACTTTGCGCGTTGGCTGCGCGTTGGTCGCTGGCACGGGCTGATGCGCGCGCCGTCTCGAGATCCAGATGACACCAGGCATTGAGATCATCGCGCTCGATCTTACGGATCGCCGATTCGAGCCGGTCGACTGCGTCGGCGAATGGCATCGCTTCAGGCACTCGCCTTCGGTCGCTCGTCGATCAACCTAATCGGTTTCTGTCGACTTTCGATTTGGGTCAGAACCGCCGTCGCCCCGGGCGCGACAAGTTCCACCTCGATTTCAACGCCGACACGTCGGCTGAGCAGGTTTGCAAATCCGCGGGCGACCTCGTCGTCCTGGTGTGCACCACCGCGAGTTTCGATAATCACGCAGAGATTGTCGCGACCGGACGCGTCACGTCGGGCGCGGCAAATGTATTCGCCGGCAAATTCGCTGCGCTCGTTCAGGATCGCAGCGAGCGCGAGTGGGTAAACGTTGATGCCGCGAAGCTTGACCATGTTGTCGCTGCGGCCTAACACCCCGACGGTGCGCTGCAATTGAAATCCGAGCGAGGACGTTCCGCTTTTCCACGCCGACAGGTCGTGCGTATTGAAGCGGATCAGGGGGTAGACATCGTCGCGATAAAGCGAGGTGACCACCATGTCACCAGCTTCCTCGCCGTTGACGGCTCTGCCGGTGCTCTCGTCGATGAGCTCCAGATACTGGGCATCTTCCATGACGTACATGCCATCGCGATCGGGGCCTTCGGCCGCGATTGGGCCCGTGTCGGCGACGCCGTACCAGTCAAAGATTTCGGCGCCGCCCCAGGCGCGCGAGAGCGCGCTGCGCGACTCGCGTCCGACGTGTCCGAATATTGCGCGAATCGGCAAATCTCGGCCTGGTTCGAGTCCCATCTCGCGCGCGGTCTCGGAGAGTTGTCGGATGTAATCGACAAAGCCCACGATCACGGTGACCTTGAGGTCACGCATCAGTTCGATCTGGGTCACCGAGCGCGTTTCCTTGCCGGTGCCTGCGGAGAGAAACAGTGAATTCGTGTAGTGCAGGGCCGCTTCGCGTACGAAATGCCCGCCGTTGATCATGCCGTGTCCGTAGACGGAGTGAATCACATCGGTCGATCGCAGTCCCTGCATGCGCCAGATTCGAGCGACAAGCAACGCCTGTACTTCGCGGGACTTCGGGCTGAACAGCACGACCTGCGGACGTCCGGTAGTGCCACTGGTCGTATGGATGACGGTGACGGGCCGCTGCTCGATGTCCCATTTGTCGAAGCCGTGATAGTCGCCGTAAGGCGGATGATCGGCGAGGCTTTTCATGAGATCGGACTTGCCGAAGATCGGCAGCTTCTCGATGTCGTCGAGTCCTTGGACGTCGTGAGGGGTTAAGCCCTGTTCTCCCCACAAGCGTTGATAGAACGGGATTTCCCACGCGCGCTGTACGCAGCGGCGGAACAGTCGATCTTGATGCGCACGGATTTCGTCGCGTGAGCGCTTGGCAAAGTCGTCGCTGAAGTCGGCACCCAGTGGGAAGTCCCTGCGCATCTGGGCGTAGTCGAACGACTCGAAATAATTGGGGTAAGTCATGCAGCGTCCTCAAACAACATCGCATCGACGAGTTGTGTCATGTCGGAGATGGTGGGTAGGTCATCGACGAGTTGGATCACTCTCGAGACCGATTCTGGAGTCATGGGTTGAAGGCCGGCGCTGGCTGCCCGTCGGAACTTGGCGAGATGTCGCTCGCGCGTCAGGGGTCTACCCGGTGCGCCAAGTACGGCAGGCAGTGGTAACTCCTCGATGCGCCCGCTGCGCAGTTGCACTTCGACGCGCTGAGGAGCCAACGCATTTAACGACGGATTGGCGTCGCGCAGCACGCGGATACGCTTGGCGAGTGCGAGGCGTTCTGGAGAACTCATGTTCTGGCTGTCGAAGTCGGTGACCGTGACGTCACCAGTGAGTAAGGCAGTGGCAACGACGTAGGGGAGGCATAGTCGTGCGTAGGCGGGCAACATCTCGGCTTGCGCCGGGCGATCGACGAGTTGAACCACGAGCGGCGGGGCATACACGCGGATTTCTTCGATGTCGCCCACAGTGAAACCGAGTTGTTCCTGCAGCGTCAGTGCACCGTCGACCCCGCCATGCGTGGCGCGACCGCTCGGGAAGGGTTTGTGGGACAACTGTGTCATTTCAGCACGTGTGCCTAGCAGATCGAAGACGGACGGATCCCACTCGCAGTCGAATAGGGTGAAATAACCGAAATCGCCTTCGAGGAAATGTCGTGGTCCCTGGACACCTCGAACTGCCAAGTCGATCGCGAGCAGTGCCGCGCGTGTGTTGATGCCGATCTGCAGTGGCAGCATCGGTGATCCCTCCACGTGTGCTTGCATCGTGCCGGAGAGTTG
>JALRHE010000303.1 GCA_023253235.1 Steroidobacteraceae bacterium | reverse complement strand
CGTACTCCGCATCCGCCGCAACTCGCTCCAAGACGACGTCGAACACGAGTAGCCCCGCCTCGTCGGTGCGGATCACCGAGCGCTTGAGCAATAAGGCGATGAACTGATCGAACATCGCGCGGTCCGAAAACTCAGGGGAATTGAAACCGTAGAGCATGTTGATGCGCTGCGCCATCAACTGGCATCGCTCGGAAAGTGCTTTGGCGGTCAGAACTCCGGAGCCCGCATGCGTGAGCGTTGCAATGGCGAGGTAATAGCGCTCGATCGTTTGCATCGATGCCTGTGCCAACAGCGATAGTTGAATCGCCTTCGGCGAACTCGGTGGCGGTCGACGCCAGAGATCGCTCCCATCGACCCGCTCGAGCACGCCGAGTTGCGCCAGAACGCCGAGCGTCTCGTCGACAACCTGAGCAAGCTCCGTCTCACTCCATTTGAGAAACAACTCGGCAGCGACATAGGGGTAGATACGCCACGCAAGTCGCTGGATATCTTCGGTGCGAACCGAAGTGTTGCTGATGAATGCACAAGCGATCAAAGAGGGCAGCGTGAACAGATGCACCACGTTGTTGCGGTAGTACGCCATCAAGACTGCCATGTCGTCGTTGATACGAACGACATCACCGAGCTTGTGGGTCTGCCGCTGCAAGACCTTCATCGACTCGCCATAAGTCACGATATCGCTGCCATCGAGCGTCGTCACCGTGATGCGACTGTCGTAGGGCTGGAGCTTGAGCAGCGCCAAATACAGATCGAGCTGCCGAACGAGATCCTGTGCCACCATGGCCTGCCGCGGCATCGCCAAAAGCGTAATCGCCAGCAGATTGATCGGGTTGACGGCTGCAGCCGCATTGATATTGCGCATGACTCGCTGTGCGAGTTGCTCTACGAGCTGGCCAACCCACGGCGCACGTCCCTCTTCATCCAACAACGATGATTGCCACGCGGGATCGTGTCGCGCGAGCAATTCGTCGAGATGGATGGGCTCACCCACGTTCACATGTACTCGACCGAACTTCTCGCGCAACACGCGCAGCGCCCGGAACAGGTCGCCGATACTTTCTTTGCTCTTTGGGCGACCCGACAGTTCGCCGACGTAAGTGCCCGCCTCGACGATGCGCTCGTAGCCGAAATACACGGGCAAAAAGACCACCGGTCGACGCGGGTCACGCAAAAAGCTGCGTACCGTCATCGATAACATGCCGGTTTTCGGTTGCAGCAGACGCCCGGTGCGTGAGCGACCACCCTCGATGAAATACTCGATCGAGTGCCCGCGCGCCATGATGGTCGCCAGATACTTCATGAAGACTGCGGTGTACAGCGTGTTGCCGGCGAAACTGCGACGCAGGAAAAACGCGCCGCCCTTGCGTAGAAAGCGACCCACGACCGGGATGTTGAGGTTGATACCGGCAGCGATGTGCGGCACGGCATAGCCTTGCTTGTAGATGACGTACGAGAGCAGCAGATAATCCATGTGGCTGCGGTGACAGGGCACGAAAACCACTTCGCGATCGGGCCCGATCTGCCGCAACGTCTCGGCGTGATTGAAACTGACCCCATCGTAGAGACGGTTCCACAAGCGCCGCAGCGCGCCTTCCATCAGGTTGATGAAGACATGCGAATAATTGGCGGCGATCTCCTCGGCGTAGTCGCGCGCATTCAGGATCGCCTTGCGTCGCGAGATCTGCTTGGATTTTGCTTCGGAAGCTACAGCCGCACGCACGGCCCGGGTACGCAACACTTGCGTCACGATCGTGCGGCGATGCGACAAATCGGGCCCAATGCGAGCCGCACGCTGTTTGCGAAACGCTGCTCGCTGTAATCGCGTGAGGCGCGAAGCCTGCACCGCCACCGATCCGGACTCTTCCAGCAATCCGCGCAAGCTGACCGGCTCGCCGATTTCAATGAGCGTGAATCGACCATTGAACAGCACTTGCAGGAACTTTCGGAAGCCGCCCGTCAGCGCCCAGTTCTCAGATAGCAGCAGTCGCCACCAAGAGCCTTCTTTCTCGGGCGCCCGCCCCCAATACACCGCGACGGGTACGAGTCGCACATCGAAGCTCGGATCGGACTGGACGATCTCAATCAATCGAACGAGCTCGGCAGGTGCGCGGCGCTCTATGCGAGCATCAAAGAAACCTCGCGCCTGCAACAATGGGATCGCCGCTCGAACCGTGTCCTTGCCACGACCGACGAGTCGCCCAGAGGGGGTCGGCAGACCTTGCCGAGCGCACAGATTCTCGAGCACCGCGATATCGGTCGAACTGCGTCGCTCGAGCAAGTAGCAAATGGGTGCGGCGCGTTGTGCGCCGATCGTGCCGAGCACCGCCTCAGGTCGCACCTCGGGCTTGACCCAACGCGCGAGCAGCCAACGCAAGGGTGCGATCATGGGAACCCGCGCAAAAAGCCGCCCAACCAGAGCTGGATGTGCGGCAATGAATCGTGCAGCCGGTGTCCATCGTTCACGAGATGCATCGTGGCGCCCTGCGATCGCGCAAAACGAATGCCAATCTCGACCGGCACGATATCGTCGTTCCAACCGTGCACGATGGTGATCGGGCAAGCAGCGCATGCAGGCGTAGGCGGCAAGCCGGGTAAGTCGAAGGCCGGCGCCATCAAGAACAAGCCGCGTGCAGCAGTCGGTATCGAGCCCGCCACCGCTAGAAAACCACCGAGGCTCGAACCCACGTGCACCGCCGGGGGCAGTTCACGCGCCACCATCAATAACTTCTCGAGACGACCCTCGACCGACTCGATGCCACGATAGTCGACCGACTCGCATTGCCACCCCAAGTCACGGGCGGTCTCAGCCAAAGCGACGATCTTCGTACCCCAAGGCTCCGAATCCTTGCCGTGCGAAAAAATCAGCTGTCGCGTCATTGCGTTTTCTCGGTCGCGGCAAGCTCGCCTTGCCAGTTCGCACCGATCGGCAAAGCATTGCGCACGCGAGTCGCGCGCGCGACCACGGCGTCGAAGTTTTCGATACCGCGCGACACGGCGAGTGGAACGCCTCGCGGCTCATGACTGACTCGCGAGACAGCAGCCCAGTCGATGCTGTCGCCCTGCGCCTTCAATCGCTTCTCGAGTCGCGCTGCGAGTGCACGAGTCAGCAACTTTTGTCTCGCCGTTTTCCAGTTGCGCGGGTCATCTTCGAGCACATCGAAGGCTTGCAGCAGCAACTGCCCTTCGTGCCAGCCGAAAACAAAAGGCTGATTGACGACCGTGACCTTCGTTCCTGGACCCACAAGGTCGTACAGGAACTCGACATCCTCGGGGAACAACCGAATGCATCCGTGACTGGAGCGCAGTCCGACGCCGGCGGGCTTGTTGGTACCGTGAATCAAATAGCCGGCCCAACCCAGATACATCGCGCGCGTTCCGAGCGGATTATCGGGCCCTGCCGGTACGACGGCAGGGAGGATTTCGCCATTCTCGCGATGCTCGCGACGCACGCCCGGTCCCGGTCGCCAACTGGGGTTTTTGGCCATGCGCGTGATCCGGGTCGAACCGACGGGTGTGGCCCAACCGACTCGACCGATTCCGATCGGGAAGGTGTAGACGATGGGGTTTTCACCCTTCTCCACTTTCGGAAAATAATAGAGGCGCATCGCCGCCAAATTGATCACGACACCTTCGCGTGGCGCGTTCGGAAGCAAATGCTGGGTGGGCAACACGATCTCGCGTCCCTCGCCAGGCAACCAAGGATCCACCCCCGGATTGGAGCGTACGAGCTCTTCGTAGCCGACGTTGAAGCGTCGTGCGAGATCGACGAAGGTATCTTCGTGTTCGGCACGAGTGACTTGCACGGTGCCGATAAGATCGCTGCCTTCAGCCGGCAGCTCGAAACGATGCAAGCTCACCGCGTAAGGCAATGCCTCTTCCACCTTCGGTGGTGGCGCCACCCAGCTCGTCTCGCGCTCACGCTCGAGCGTGACGCAGCCGGTCAGCGCCAGCAGGCACAAACTCAACGTCCAGCGAAGAATACGGTCAGACACTCGCATGGTCTGCGAGATTACAGCAGGATGGGGCGATTCGGCTGCTCGTTGCGATCGCCACCCTCGTGGGGGAAGTGTCGTGCCAGCAAAGCGGCGACGCCTTCGACACCCGCGATCGCGCCTTCACGAAAACGGCCTGCACGAAAGTGTGTCTCCATTTCCTGACACACGGTCTGCCACTCGGCCTCGGAGACCTTCGATGCGATACCGCGATCCGCAATGATCTCGACATCGTGCTCGGCCATCAGCAGATAGATCAATACGCCATTGTTGTTGGACGTATCCCAAACTCGATATTGAGAAAACACTTCGATGGCACGCTCGCGCGGTGTGCGGTCGGTCAGCAAAGCAGACACATCGAGTGCGGTCTCGATCACGAAACGAATCTCGCCCGCATGCCGCGCCTCGACCGTGGTGATGGCTGATTCGATGGCCGAGAGCGCGTGCGCCGGGAAGCGTCGACGCGTCACGAGGGGTGTGGCAAGCAGATTGGCCGTCCAACGTCGCAGATTCATACCGTGTTACCAGCGCCCCGAGGCGCCACCGCCACCAAAACCACCGCCACCACCACCGAAGCCCCCACCGAAGCCGCCGCCACCGCCAAATCCTCCGCCACCAAAACCACCATCCCAACGACCACGGCGACCCCGGGCATTGAAAGCACTGGCCGGAATCACCCCAAGCACGAGGGTCAGGAAGAATGCGCCAAAGGCCGCTAGAGCCGCTGCGAACAACGCGGTCCCCGCAAGCCATACGACGGTGCCGACGAGCCCACCGGTCGCCAGTGATCCGAAGAATCGCCCGAATACTTTGCGCAGTGCCGCACCCACGAAGAAAACGAGGATGAACAACAAGCCGAACAAGTCGCCGGTGGAATTGCCACCTTCGCCATTCCAGCTCGTTTGCGGTTCGGGTAACGGCTCACCGTCGGCCACTTGGATCATTCGCTCGACGCCCAATGCGATACCGCCCGGATAATTGCCTGCCCGAAATGCCGGCACGATGGACTCGTCGATGATGCGATTCGAGACGAGGTCCGTCAGCGCTCCTTCGAGCCCGCGCCCGACTTCAATGCGCACGCGTCGGTCATCGACAGCGACGAGCAGCAAGGCGCCATCGTCGACGCCTTGACGACCGAGCTTCCAAGCATCGACGACACGGATCGCGTACTGCTCGATTTCTTCGGGCGCGACGGTCGCCACGGTCAGCACGGCGATCTGAACGCCCTTGCGAGCCTCGAACGCCGCAAGGACCGACTCAAGCTCGGACTCTTGCTGTGCCGAGAGCACACCAGCCTGATCGGTCACCCGCGCTGTGAGCTCAGGTATCGGCTGCGGCTCGCCCTCGGCACGTGCCGATGACAAGCACGCTATTGCCGCGAGCACGCACGGCAACAGCGCCCAGCGCAGCCGAGAAACGCTTCGAATCACTGTGCCGGGGCGGGTGTGCCGAAATCGACCGTCGGGGCGGCCGAGATGGCCGCTTCATTCTCAACGGTGAAATTGGGCTTCACCTCGTAACTGAAGACCATCGCGGTCAGATTGGACGGGAAGCGCCGAATCGTACCGTTGTAGGCCTGTACTGCCGCAATGTAGCGATTACGGGCGACGGCGATCCGATTCTCCGTGCCTTCGAGTTGCGCCTGCAGATCGCGGAAGTTTTGATCGGACTTCAGCTGCGGATAGTTCTCGCTGATGGCAAGTAGCGTCTTGAGCGCACTGGTCAGCTCGCCCTGCACTTTCTGATAACGCTCGAGCGCGGCCGGATCATTGACGAGCTCTGGGGTGACCTGAATCGAGGTGGCCCGAGCACGTGCCTCGGTCACACCGACCAGCACTTTTTCTTCCTGCGCCGCAAAACCCTTCACGGTCTTGACGAGATTCGGAATCAAATCAGCACGTCGCTGATATTGGTTCACCACCTCAGACCACGACGCCTTCACGGCTTCGTCCTGCTCCTGGATGGTGTT
>JALRHE010000240.1 GCA_023253235.1 Steroidobacteraceae bacterium | reverse complement strand
GAGGCCGCCATGTCTGCGACGGGTACGTGCGGCATGGTGGGTTCGCCATCGTTGCCGATGTTGAGACTGACAACGCCTGCAATGGCCTCCGTCGCCAGGTCATGCGCCGGGATGTTGCGGTAGGGTCCTGTTTGCCCGAAGGCAGAGATCGAGCAGTAGACGATCGCCGGGTTACGCGCGGCAACGGTCTCGTAGCCGATGCCGAGTCGATCGACGACACCCGGTCTGAAGGCTTCGATGAATACGTCAACCGTCTCGCAGAGTTTGAGCAGCGCTTCACGTCCCGCAGGAGATTTCAGATTGATGCAAACACTCTTTTTACCGCGATGGGTGTTACGGAAAAAAACGCTGTTCTCGCCGATACGGGGACCGATGTGTCGGTTAGGTTCGCCTTCGCCGGGTGGTTCGACCTTGATGACCTCGGCGCCTTGGTCGGCCATCATCAACGACAGTTGTGGGCCGGGTAGAAAAAGCGATAAATCCAGTACGCGTAAGCCTTCGAGTTTCATGGTGCAACCTCAAAGAATTCCGCGTGACTTGAAGCCCGCGATATCGTCGTTCGAGTAGCCGAGTTCTTGCAGCACGGTATCGGTATCGGCGCCGAGCGCTGGACCACTGCGGGCAGGTAGACGCTCACCATCGAGCTTGATGGGGTTGGCGAAGCTGCGAAAGTCGGCGCGCTTCGGATGAGGTGTGTTTCGGATCATGCCGTTGGCGAGCGGGAAGGGATTCTCCAGCGCTTGCGCCATGTCATACACAGGAGCGGCGGGCAGCACGCCCTGCAGCTTGGCGAGCCAAGCGGCCGTCGTGTCTCGTTCGAATTCGGTATCGAGCAGCGGAGTCAGTTCGTCGCGATGCTCTCTTCGCAGCGAGACCGTCGCGAAGCGCGGATCTTGGGCGATGTGCGGTGCCTCGATGACTTTCAATAGCTCCTGCCAGAACTTCTCCGTCATGCACATGATGAAGATCCACCCATCGCGTGTTTTGAACAACTGCACGGGGGTGGCGCTGGGGTGGGCGCTTCGGGGTGCGCGACCGGTGACCAGTTTTTCGTTGAGGTACCAAGTTCCGGGGTATGAGAGTTGATGCAGTGCAACATCGAACAGGCTCACATCGATATCGCGTCCGAGGCCGCTGCGAGCGGCGCCAAACAGCGCCGATACCAGCGCCAACGCGGTCGTGATGCCGGTCATGTAGTCGATGATCGACAGACCCATGCGGGCCGGCGGCGTGCCAGGTTCGCCGGTGACGTGCAGAAAGCCAGCCTCTGCCTGCATGAGGTAGTCGTAACCGGGCCAGGCCCGGCGCTCGTTATCGCGACCGTAGGCGGACAGGTGTGCGCAAACCAGCCGCGGATTGCAGTCGCGCAGCGCCGCGTAGGTCAAGCCGAGCTTGTCGGGTTGATCGCCCCGCAGGTTGTTGAGGACGGCGTCGGATTTCGCGACGAGCTTGCGAAAGATCGCTTGGCCATCGGATGTTTTCAGGTCGAGACAGACGCTGCGCTTGTTGAGGTTGAAGGTCTGGAAAAAGTGCGAATCATGCTCGCCCAGGAAATACGGGCCCATGCCGCGCGTCGCATCGCCGCCTTGAGCGCGATTTTCGATTTTGATGACCTCCGCGCCGAGATCGGCGAGATACATCGAACCGAAAGGCCCGGCTCCGAATGCCTCGAAGGTGAGCACACGAACGCCAGCCAGCGGCAGTGGCAGACTCACAGGGGGTTCCTCTCGACCAATTGCTTGGCGATGATGATGCGCTGCATTTCATTGGTGCCTTCACCAATACACATCAATGGTGCGTCACGGTAGTAACGCTCGACGTCGAAGTCGGTCGAGTAGCTGTATCCACCGAAGATGCGCATGGCTTCGAGGCTGTTTTCGACACCGGCTTCCGATGCGAACAGCTTCGCCATGCTTGACTCGAGATCGCAACGCTCGCCGGTGTCGTACTTGCGCGCGGCTTGCTCGATGAGCAGGCGGGCAGCTTCGACTCGGGTCGCCATGTCGGCGAGCTTCAGTTGGATGGCCTGATGTTGTGCGATCGGCTTGCCGAAGGTGCTTCGCTCTTGGGCATAACGCAGCGCGTCACGCAGCGCACCTGCGGCGATACCGGCGCCACGAGCCGCCACGTTGATGCGACCGAGTTCGAGTCCGCCCACCGCTTGCTGGAAGCCGCGTCCCTCCACGCCGCCGATCAGTTGGTCGGCGGAGATGCGATAGTCTTCGAAGAAGAGTTCGGCACTGTCGATCGACTTATAGCCGAGTTTGCGAATCTTCTTCGCTGCCTTGAAGCCATCACCTTTCTCGCAGATGAACATACTCATGCCCTTGTGGCGCGGTTGCGCCTCGGGGTCGGTTTTGACGAGTACGCCGAAGCAGGTGCCGTAGACACCGTTGGTGATCCAGGTCTTGGTACCGTTGATGACGTAGCCGTTGCCGTCGCGCCGCGCCGTGGTCCTGATGCTTTGCAGGTCCGTACCCGCATTCGGCTCGGTGAGGCCGATGCCGCCGCGGATTTCGCCACTCGCAAACTT
>JALRHE010000234.1 GCA_023253235.1 Steroidobacteraceae bacterium | reverse complement strand
GGCGGCAAAGGCACACGAATCACCATGCCTGCCGTGTTCGGGGTGAGCCCGAGTTCGGATTTGTAGATCGCCTTTTCGATGGCCTGCACGGCACCCTTGTCCCAAGGCGAGATCACGAGCGTGCGCGCATCCTCGACGCTGATGTTGGCGAGCTGCTGCAGTGGGCTCTCGCTGCCGTAGTAATCGACCCGCAGGTTCTCGACGAGGCTCGGATGCGCGCGACCCGTGCGCAGCTTCTTGAGATCAGCCTGGAACTGCAGCACGCACTTGCCCATGCGAGTGGTGGCGTCTTTCTTGAAATCGTCGATCATGACGGAACCTTCCTAAAAAATAGCGTTTTGATTCAACTCGTCGCGTGCAGCGCCGTCAGGCGTTGCTCACGACCGTGCCGATGCTCTCGCCCTGCACGATACGCAGCAAATCACCCGCGTTGCCGAGATTGAACACCTGCAACGGCAGATGATTGTCGCGGCACATGACGATGGCCGTGGCATCCATCACATTCAAGCGCTCATCGAGCACTCGGTCAAAGGTCAACGTAGGGTAACGGACGGCCGAGGGATCCTTGACGGGGTCGGCCGAATAAATGCCATCCACCTTGGTGGCTTTGATCAGCAGATCTGCACCGATCTCAATCGCCCGCAACGAGGCGGCCGTATCGGTCGTGAAGAAAGGATTACCGGTACCCGCCGCGAACAACACCACACGTCCCTTCTCGAGGTGACGCACAGCGCGGCGACGGATGTACTCCTCGCAGACCTCATTGATGCGGATTGCCGACATCACGCGCGCATGCGTGCCGATCGCTTCGAGCGCATCCTGCATCGCAAGGCAGTTCATAACGGTGGCGAGCATGCCCATGTGGTCGCCCGTCACGCGATCCATCCCCGCTCGCGCGAGACCCGCACCGCGGAAGATGTTGCCACCACCGATCACCACCGCCACTTCCACGCCGAGCGCCAGGATTTCCTGAATCTCGAGTGCGATGCGCTTGATGATCGCGGGGTCGATGCCGTATTCGCCGCTGCCCATCAACGCCTCGCCCGATAGTTTGACGAGGACGCGCTTGTAACGGATTGACTGCTTCGACATCTTCCGACTCCCCTTGAAGAAAACCCCGCCGGGGCGGGGTTTTCGTTATCACGACCGGAGCGGGTTATTTTCCGCTGCTGGCCTTCACCTGGGCCATCACTTCGCCCACGAAGTCGTCCTGCTTCTTCTCGATGCCGGCTCCGACCTCGAAGCGCTTGTAGGCCTTGATCTCGGCCTTGGCGGCCTTCAACAGTTTCTCGACGGTCTGATCCGGATCCTTGACGAACGGTTGGCCCAAGAGAGCCTTCTCGTTCAGCGTCTTACGGATACGGCCTTCGACCATCTTGGCGACGATGTCCGCAGGCTTACCCTCGGCCAACGCCTTCTCGGTTTCGATCTCGCGCTCTTTGGCGACGAGGTCAGCCGGCACATCGGCCGCCGAGAGAAACTCCGGGTTGCTCGCTGCGACGTGCATGGCGAGATCGTGCGCGAGCGCGGCATCGCCGCCCTCGATCGCGACCAACGCGCAGATGCGCGTGCCGTGACGATAGGCACCCAAGAAACCCGTCGAGCTCAAGGTGGCGTGACGACGCACGGTGATGTTCTCACCGATCTTCGAGATCAACGCACGACGACGCTCGTCGATGGTTTCGCCGGAAGCAAGCTTGTTGGCAACCAGCGCTTCGACATCGGCGGCGCCCGCGGTGAGCGCGACCTGGGCGACATCGGTCGAAAAGCCTTGGAAATCGGCTTCGCGCGCGACGAAATCGGTTTCGCAGTTCACTTCGACCATCGCGGCCGACTTGCCATCGGCAGACTTCTCGAGGGCGACGACGCCTTCAGCAGCCACGCGAGCGGCCTTCTTGTCGGCCTTCGCGAGCCCTTGCTTACGCATCAATTCGGCGGCCGCGTCGAGATCACCGTTGGTCTCGACCAGCGCCTTCTTGCATTCCATCATGCCTGCGCCCGTGCGTTCACGGAGCTGCTTGACGGCTTCTGCGGTCACGCTCATCGCTTAACCCCTCCGACGCGGTGCGCCCGTGGGGCCGGCCTTGCGGCGCGGAGCCGAGGCGCTGGCGGCCGGGGCCACTTCACCATCGGCAGCCTCGGGAATATCGAGCTCGACTTCGGCGCCCGCAGCAACCTCAGCGGGAGCCGGCGCAGCAACAGCAGCGGCCGGACGACGGCGAGCGGCTTGCGGCGCAGGTCCGCGGCGCGGCGCACCACGACCCGGAGCCTCACGGCGCGGCTTGCCACGCGCGGCCTTCGGCTTCGGGTTGCCGTTCTCGTCGAGCTCGACGAATTCGTCATCGCCCGAGACGGTCAGTGCCGGCGCGGACGAGCGGCCTTCGAGAATCGCATCGGCAATACCACCCGCGTACAGCTGGATGGCGCGCATCGCGTCATCGTTGCCCGGGACGAGGTAATCGACGCCATCGGGCGCGCAGTTGGTGTCGACGATCGCGACGACCGGGATGCCGAGCTTGTTGGCTTCGTGGATCGCAATCTTTTCGTGACCGACGTCGACCACGAAGATCGCATCCGGCAGGGACTCCATGTCCTTGATGCCGCCGAGCGAACGCTCAAGCTTGTCCATCTCGCGACGGAGCATCGTGCCTTCTTTCTTGCCACGACGATCGAGCGAGCCGTTCGCCTTCATCTCAGTGAGATCGGCGAGGCGCTTGATCGACTGACGCACAGTCTTGAAGTTCGTGAGCATGCCACCCAACCAACGCTGGTTGACGAACGGCATACCGGCACGAACGGCTTCTTTCTGGATCGGCTCGCGAGCCGAACGCTTGGTGCCGACGAACAGCACCGTACCGCCATCGGCGGCAACACCCTGGATGAAGCGCGCGGCTTCCGCAAAGAGCGGCTGCGTCTTCTCGAGGTTGATGATGTGAATCTTGTTTCGCTCTCCGAAAATGTATTCCGCCATTTTCGGGTTCCAGAAGCGAGTTTGATGTCCGAAGTGGACACCCGCTTCCAGCATCTGTCGCATGGACACGCTGGCCATCAGTTTCTCCTTGTCGGGTTGGGCCTCCGCACATCCCCGGTTGCCATCCCGCCGAAGCGGAACACCCAGCAACCAGTTTAACGACGTGCGTGTGGGTTGGTTTACGTTGCCAAAAAAGGCCGCGCTTTATACCATGCAGGTCCCGTAAAAACAACGCTTTACGGGCCCACCTAACATGCCCGTGACCCTGAAATCCCCCGAAGAGCAGCAGATGATGCGCGAGGCTGGCCGTTTGGCCGCCGAAGTGCTCGACATGATCGGCCAGCACGTCAAACCCGGCGTGACCACCGACGAGCTCGACCGTCTCTGTCATGACCACATCGTGCAGGTCCAGAAGGCCGTGCCGGCGAACCTCAATTACCGTGGGTTCCCGAAGACCATCTGCACCTCCGTCAACCATGTGGTGTGCCATGGCATCCCGGGCGATAAACGCCTGAAAGACGGCGACATCATCAACATCGACGTGACGGTCATCCGCGACGGATTCCACGGCGATACGAGCCGCATGTACTTCGTCGGCAAGCCGCCGGTGCAGGCCCAGCGCCTCGTCGAAACCTGTTTCGAAGGCATGTGGCGTGGCATCCGCACCGTTGCGCCGGGCAAGCGCTTGGGCGACATCGGTCACGCCATCCAGACCTACGTCGAGAGCGAAGGCTTCTCGGTCGTGCGCGAATACTGCGGCCACGGCATCGGCCGGGTGTATCACGAGGACCCGCAGGTACTGCACTACGGCGACCCGGGTACGGGTCTCGAACTGCGTCCGGGCATGACCTTCACGATCGAACCGATGATCAACGCCGGTAAGCGTCACGTGAAGCTGTTACCGGATGGTTGGACGGTCGTCACCAAAGATCATTCCTTGTCGGCACAATGGGAGCACACGGTCCTCGTGACCGAGATCGGCTTCGAAGTGCTGACCCAAGGTGCCGAGGCGCGCCGCGAGGCCGCCTGATGCCACTCACCGCGCTGCTCGACGCCCTGCCCGCCCGCCTGCGTGAAGCCGGCGATACGGCCGAGGCATACGCGGCAGCGCTGCGCGAAGCACAAGCACGGCTCAAAGAATTATTCGAAGCTGATGAGCCGGTCGAAACGCTGGTTCGTGCCCGCGCGAAATTGATCGATGCCGTTTTGGCGCAAGCTTGGCGCAGTCAGCTTAGTGCTCACGATGCCGACTGGGCTCTCGTGGCGGTCGGCGGGTATGGTCGCGGCGAACTACACCCCTCCTCGGACGTCGACATCCTCGTGCTCGTTCCAGCGGCCACGGATGAGTCGGGTCGTCGCGCGCTCGAGCAGTTCGTGGCCTTTCTCTGGGATATCGGTCTTGAGGTCGGCCACAGCGTACGCACCATTGAGCAGTGTCACGAAGAAGCCGGCAAAGATGTCGGCATCATGACGACGCTGATCGAAGCGCGTCATCTCGCCGGATCCGAATCGCTGGTAGCAGGCATGCGCTCCGCACTTGCTCCGGCGGCGATCTGGCCGGTGCGCGAGTTCTTCGATGCGAAAGTACGCGAGCAGAACGAGCGTCATCTCAAGGCCAACGACACGGCGTATAACCTCGAGCCGAACGTCAAAGGCAGCCCCGGCGGCCTGCGGGATATCCAGATGATCGGCTGGGTCGCCAAGCGCCATTTCGGGGTCAGGACGCTCGACGAACTCGTCGCACACCGGTTTCTCTCGCCCGGGCAGCTGCGGCGGCTGAAGGACAGCCAGGCATTCCTGTGGCGAGTCCGCTTTGCGCTGCACATCCTCAC
>JALRHE010000073.1 GCA_023253235.1 Steroidobacteraceae bacterium | reverse complement strand
GCGCGCTGAACATGTACATGCGGGTCTCTCGACGACTGCGGCGACAACCATCGAAAAGCATCTGGCCGATCAAGGGCAGGTGCTCGTCTACATCAACCGCCGCGGCTACGCCCCCACGCTCGCCTGCACCGCCTGCGGCTGGGTCGCGCCCTGTTTATCCTGCGATGCGCGGCTCACGGTCTATCGGAACGCGGCGCGCTTGCGTTGTCATCACTGCGGCGCCGATCGCGAACTGCCGCGTCAGTGCCCTCAATGTGGCTACGCCGTCAAAACGGTGGGCCAAGGGACCGAGCGCATCGAAGAGAGTCTCGCCGAAACGTTCCAGGGTGTCGGTATCGCAAGACTCGATCGCGATGTCGTGCGTCGCCAGGATGAACTCGAAGCGGTGGTATCGCGCATCGCCAGCGGGGATGCACGCATTCTCGTCGGCACGCAAATGATCGCCAAAGGCCACGATTTTCCCGATGTCACGCTGGTCGTCGTACTGAATGCCGACCAAGGCCTCTTCAGCACCGACTTTCGCGCCGCCGAGCGCCTCGCGCAGACCATCGTGCAAGTGGCTGGTCGTGCAGGTCGAGGTGATCGTCGCGGCGAAGTGCTCATCCAGACCGAATATCCCGAACACCCTCTGCTGCGCGGACTGCTTGAGGGCGGCTACGAAGCCTTTGCGAATGCAGCACTCGCCGAGCGGGAATCGGCCGCTTGGCCACCCTTCGCGCGCTTGACCGCGCTTCGCGCCTCAGCGTTACAGGCCGACTGGGCGACGGATTTTCTCGCCGCGGCGCGGCGTGCGGCTCCCAAGGCCAACGTACGGCTGCTTGGCCCGGCGCCCGCGGCCATGGCCAAGCGGGCCGGCCGTTTTCACGCCCAGCTATTAGTCGAAAGCGGTGATCGTGCAGCGCTGCACCGCTTCCTCGACCGCTGGGTTCCGGCTGTCGAAGCGCTACCGGAAGTCAGACGTGTGCGCTGGGCGCTCGATGTGGATCCGCTCGAATTGTTTTAGGCGGACTCGCGACGTGGCTGTAGAATCGCGGCCGTGAAAACCGACCTCCAGCACCTGCTGCAGGGTGCACTGAAATCCCTCGAAGGCTCATTGCTGCCGCAACCCGTCGATCCGACATGGATCACGGTCGATCGCACCCGCGATGCACAGCACGGAGACTTCGCCTCGAATATCGCGATGCGTCTGGCCAAGAGCGTCGGACGCAATCCGCGTGAACTCGCGCTCGCGATCATCGCGGCACTGCCGGCGAACGAGCTCGTGGTGAAGGCAGAAGTCGCCGGCGCAGGCTTCATCAACTTCGTCCTCGCCAAAGATCTGTTCGCGAAGGAATTGCTGCGCGTCCATCGCGAAGGCGATCAATACGGTCGTTTCAATCCGACGGTTCGGCGCAAAGTACTGCTGGAGTTCGTCTCGGCCAATCCGACCGGTCCGATGCACGTGGGTCATGGTAGGCAAGCCGCTTTCGGCGATGCACTAGGACGACTGCTCGCCGCTGCAGGCGACGATGTCACCCGCGAGTACTACATCAACGATGCGGGTCGGCAGACCGAGATCCTCGCTGTATCGGTGTGGCTACGCTATCTCGAAGTCTGTGGCGAAGCGCTCGTGTTCCCGCAGAACGGTTATCGGGGCGATTACCTCCTGCCCGTGGCCAAAGAATTCCATGCCCGATTCGGTACGAGCTGGCGTCATCCAGCCGCGACGGTGTTCGCGAATCTGCCACCCGATGCGCCGCTCGGTGATAAAGACCAATATATCGATGCTCTGATCTCCCGCGGTCGAGAGCTACTCGGCGCCGATCAATGGCAGATCGTCTTGCAGCAGAGCATCAGTGCGATGCTCGATGAGATCCGGGACGATCTCGAAGGCTATGGCGTGCACTTCGACCACTGGACGTCCGAACGCGAATTCAACGCAAGTGGCGCCATCGATCGGGCTCTCGAACGTCTACGAAAGAACGACTTGCTCTACACCAAAGATGGCGCGCAGTGGTTTCGCGCGACCCACTTCGGGGACGATGAAGATCGGGTCGTCGTGCGAGATAACGGCGTCACGACCTATTTCGCCTCCGATATTGCGTATCACCTCGAAAAACGCGAGCGCGGCTTCGATACGCTGATCAACATCTTTGGCGCGGACCATCACGGCTACATCACTCGTCTACGCGGCGGCCTACAGGCCTTCGGGCATCCCGGTGAGTGTCTCGAGGTGTTACTGATTCAGCTCGTTGCCCTGTTCCGCAACGGCGAAAAACTCTCGATGGGCAAGCGCGAGGCCAACTTCGTCACGCTGCGCCAACTGCGAGCCGAAGTCGGTAACGATGCGTGTCGGATTTTCTATCTGATGCGCAGCAATGATCAGTCCCTCGATTTCGATCTGGAACTCGCCAAGTCGAAGTCCAATGAAAATCCGGTCTTCTATATCCAGTATGCGCACGCCCGAGTGGCGAGCGTCATGAAGGAGTTGACGGCTCGCTCGCTGGCGTACGATTCGAAAGTGGCGGCAGACATCGTCGCGACACAAGGCGCTCAACTGCTCGCAGGGGCTCATGCCGAAGCCATGCTCTCTTGTCTGTCGCGCTATCCGGAAGTGATTCGGCAGGCGGCGGCTCAGCGAGCGCCGCATGCGCTCGTCCACTATCTCAAAGAATTGGCCACCACCCTGCATGCGTTCTACAACGCCGAGCGCATCCTGGTGCCGGAAGACGATCTGCGGCAAGCGCGCGTCTATGCCTTGCTTGCCGTGCAGCAAGCGTTGCGTAATGGGCTCGGCATCCTTGGCGCGTCAGCGCCGGAGACGATGTAAGGACGCACATGAACACACCCATCGGTCGCGACTTCAAACGAACATCTCGCCGCAACGGTGTTCAACTCGGACTTTCCCGCGAATTTTTCGCAGGTCTCGGTATCGGGCTTGGCGTAGCGGTCGCGGTCTTCTTATGGCAATCGCGCGCCTTGAAGGCCGCCGAAGCGGCCGCCGAGAGCCTCGCGCGTCCAGAGCCGAGGGTTGCTGCCAAATCGACTGCCGCCGACGAAACCGAAGAAGCTCGAAGCTACGACTTCTACGACATGCTGCCCTCGCAGGAAGTCGTGGTTCCGGAAGCGGGCAAAGAAGCGCCGGCCGAACCGCTGCCTAACTCGCCGATCGTGCGTCCGGGTAACTACGTTTTGCAACTCGGCGCTTACCGCGAGCTCGCCGAAGCTGAGCGACTGCAGACGAAGCTGTCACGTCTTGGCATCTCGGCTTCATTGCAGCGCATCGCCATCGACGCAGATGTGTTCCATCGCGTCAGAATCGGTCCTGTCAGCGATCTCGAATCACTGAACAGAACGCGTGCGCGCCTGCGGGCAGCCGATATCGATGTGGTCGTGATTCGCGTCAGCGACTGACGTTTACGACTCCGCGTCGTCACCGACGGATCGAAAGTCCACGCCCAAAGATCGCAATTTGCGATAAAGGTGGGTTCGTTCCATACCAACGCGCTTCGCGAGCTGTCCGACTTTGCCGTGACACAACAGCAATTGTTGCTGCAGATAGGCGCGCTCGAAATGCTCGCGCGCCTCGCGCAAACTCAAGGCGAGTAGATCTTGTTTCACCAGCGGCTCTGCAGGCGGCGCTGCTTGGGCCAACTCGTGTTCGATGTCGGCAAGGGAAATTTCCTCGGTACCACCGCGTAGCAGCAAGCGACGCACGAGGTTGCGCAACTCCTGCACGTTGCCAGGCCAAGGATAATTGCGCAGCCGATTCTGGGCTGCGACACCAAACCGACGGAAGGTCAAACCCTCCGTGTCGACCAGTCGATCGACCTGTTGTCGCAGCAGTTCGGGAACATCTTCGGCGTATTCGCGCAGTGGCGGCACACGCACGACGATCCGATCGAGATGAGACAACAGGTCACGGCGCGTCGAGCCGACCGCGCCGTCCGCTGCCTGCTCGATACCGGGGTGCGCAGAACTGACCAACCGGGCGCGGAAGGGCCG
>JALRHE010000194.1 GCA_023253235.1 Steroidobacteraceae bacterium | reverse complement strand
TGGCTCGGAAGTCGTTGCCGAGCGAGGCGATTTCTCGAAGGGCTTTGCCGACGCCTCGCATCGAATCGAGGCGACGTATCAATATGCGTTCGTCTCGCATGCGCAGCTCGAGCCGCAGGTCTGTGTGGCACGCATGACGGCCGAAGGCGGTTGCGAGCTATGGCCGCCGAGTCAAACGCCACAAAGAGCACAAAAGAACGTCGCCAACGTTTTGAAGATCGACGAGTCGAAAGTCACGATCCATCCGGTGCGAGTGGGGGGCGGATTCGGTCGGCGCCTGATGAACGACTTTGCTTGTGAAGCAGCGGCCATCGCCCAGCGACTCGGACGTCCTGTGAAACTGCAATGGACTCGTGAAGATGACATGACCCACGACTTCGTTCGCGCTGGCGGCACGATCGGCTTGCGTGCGGCGATCGATGCTGATGGTCGTGCGAGCGCGTGGCAGCAGCATCTCGTGACTTTTACGCGTGACGGGCAGAAGCCGGTGCTGGGTGGCGATTTACGAGCGCAGGAAGACTTCTCCCAGCTGATACCGAACTTTCGCTATACACGCACCCAATTGCCGTGGGGCTCACCCACGGGTTTTTGGCGCGCGCCCGGGGCCAGTGTGTTCGCGTTTCCATTGCAGAGTTTCCTGCACGAGATGTCCGCTGCCGCGGGGCGCGACCATCTCGAATTCCTGCTGGAGATTTTGGGTGAGCCACGCTGGTTGACGCCTGGCAATCGCAATACTTTGCATACGGGACGAGCAGCGGGTGTATTGAAACTCGCCGCCGAGAAGAGTGGCTGGAAGACGCCGTTACCGAAAGGTCGTGCGCGCGGCTTGGCTTTCTATTTCAGTCACACCGCCCATGTGGCCGAGGTCGCCGAGGTCAGCGTCAGTGACGACAAAGCGATCACGGTGCACTCGGTCACCGTCGTGTGCGATGTTGGTCCAATCGTGAATCTGAGTGGGGCTGAGTCGCAATGTCAGGGCTCGGTGATCGACGGCTTGAGTGCCATGCTTGATCAAAAACTTGATTACCGAAACGGACGAGTTGTACAAACCAACTTCGATCGCTATCAATTGCTACGTATGGGCCTCGATCCGCGCATCGACGTACATTTCATCGAGAGCGATTTCGCACCGAGTGGCCTCGGTGAACCTGCGTTGCCACCGGTGGCGCCAGCGGTCTGTAATGCCGTATTCAGCGCCAGCGGTCAACGTATTCGTCGTCTGCCGATCAGCGACGAGGGATACCGATTCACCAGGGGATGACTTTGCCGTCGTAATTGATCGCGGCGCTGTTGTTCGCCAGCGTCATGCCATCAATGACCTTGATCATGCCGGTGACGCTTTCGGTGGGTGTGATACCACGCCCTTGAAATCCTGAGGCGCGCAGCAGATCCGTCTCGACCATGCCTGGTGCGATGATGCCGACGATGATGCCTTGCTCACGCCAGTCCGCTGCCAGTGAGCGAAAGACGATGTTGAGGGCTGCCTTGCTCGCGCGGTACGCATAAAAGCCGCCCCGACGAGTCACCATGGCAGAGGATCCGAGTCCGCTCGACATACCAAACACTTTTTTCTGCGTGCTCGCCGCAAGATGGGGCTTGAAAGCCTCCGCCATCTTCAATGCGCCGTAGGTATTGGCATTGATGACATACAAAAACTCGCTCTGATCGAGACCACCGATCGTCTGCTTAGGCACGTCACCGAGCGTGCCTGCATTGTTGATCAAAATGTCAATCGGCTTGCCCTGATACTTTTTCGCTAGCGCTTCGATTGCGGTCACGTCCGTGACATCAAGCGCCTCGATCGTGACGTTCGGATGTCGAGCTGCCAGCGCAATCAATTCTTTTGCATCGGCCGGCCGACGCGCTGTAGCGATCACGGTGGCGCCACGCTCGGCATATTGCTTCACGAACTCGAGGCCGATGCCCCGATTGGTTCCCGTGATCAAGACGGTCTCTGCGAGAGCTGACGTGATCGACAATAACGACAGCAACGCACCGACGAGGATTTTCATAGAGATCAACTCTTGAGTGGCGATGCCTTCAGATCGTAGGCATCCGCACCTGTGATCCGAACTTTGGCGAAATCGCCGACCACGAGATGGCCGCCTCGGGTCACACGGACGATACCGTCGATTTCCGGCGCATCGCCACGCGAACGTGCGATGGCCGTGTTTCCCTCGATGGCGTCGACCAAAACCGTTTCCTCGCGACCGACGCGAGCCGACAGTCGTCGGGCGCTGATCTCTTGAGCCACTTGCATGAAGCGCTCGAGCCGCTCTTCCTGAACCTCGACCGGCACATGCGGTGCCACGTCGTTCGCTCGTGCACCCTCGACGGGTGAATATTTGAACGCACCGACGCGATCGAGCTGCGCTTCTTCGAGCCATTGCAGCAACTCTTCAAATTCGGCATCCGTCTCACCGGGGAAGCCGACGATGAACGTGCTACGTAAAGTCAGATCCGGGCATTCGCGACGCCAAGCGTGAATACGATCGAGCGTATTCACGGCGTGAGCAGGGCGACGCATACGTTTGAGTACACTCGCGCTGCCATGCTGGAACGGAATGTCGAGATAGGGGAGCACGCGACCTTCAGCCATCAGCGAGATGACATCGTCGACGTGTGGATACGGGTAGACGTAGTGCATGCGCACCCACACGCCGAGTGAGCCGAGTCCCTCGGCGAGATCGAGGAAGCGAGTCTCCCAGGCTCGATCACGCCAATCCGCCTTGGCGTATCGGATATCCGACCCGTAGGCACTCGTATCCTGCGAAATCACCAATAATTCTTTGACACCCGAACGAACGAGTTTTTCTGCTTCCCTGAAAACCTCGTCGATACGACGACTCGCGAGCTTGCCGCGCAGGTCCGGAATGATGCAGAAACTGCATTTGTTATTGCAGCCTTCGGAAATCTTGAGGTACGCATAATGCTTCGGAGTCAGACGAATGCCTTGCGCCGGAACCAGATCGACGAAGGGATCATGCAACGGCGGCAAATGCTCATGTACGGCCGAGAGCACATCATCGTAGGCGTGTGGTCCAGTGACCTTCAGAACGCTCGGGTGTTTTTCGAGAATGCGTTGCGGGTTGGCACCGAGACAGCCAGTGACCACTACCTTACCGTTTTGTTCGAGCGCTTCACCGATGGCATCGAGTGATTCGTCGATCGCGGAGTCGATGAATCCGCAGGTGTTGACGACCACGAGATCCGCCGATTCGTAATCAGGCGCGACGACATAACCTTCGGCGCGTAGTTGAGTGAGGATGCGTTCCGAGTCCACGAGTGCTTTGGGGCAGCCGAGACTGACGAAACCGATTTTCGGGGTATTCCCGTGGATGTTTTTGGCAGGCACAGGGCATTTTACCGCCTCGTGGCCAGGCTTGTCCGCAGTCTGGACGAGGGTGTCATGGTTCTTTGGTGCGAGCGAGTGCTCAGGCTGAATACCCACCGTGAAAGCAGCAAGCATCGGCATCGTAGGCGGCGGAATCGGCGGTTTGTCCGTCGCGTTGGCATTGCAACGCGCGGGCTTCAAGCCCGTCGTGCTCGAGCAAGCGCCCCATTTAGCTGAAGTCGGTGCGGGCCTTTCATTGAGTCCGACGGCGGCGCACGCACTCAATCACCTTGGCTTGCATCAGACGCTGGCCGAGAAGGCCTACCACCCGGAAGACCAATGCGTTCGTCACTATCAGGACGCTCGTCCGCTCGTCTGGATCAATCGCGGTGCGCGGCTACAAGAGCTCTACGGCGAGCGCTACTACCTCATCCATCGCGCCGATCTGC
>JALRHE010000140.1 GCA_023253235.1 Steroidobacteraceae bacterium | reverse complement strand
GTTGCAGGCGGAATATCCGGAAGTGCGCTTCGTGGAAGTGCTCTCGACCGTCGAGATCGCCAAAGCCTCCTACGATGCCTCGATGACGATGCTGCTCGAGGGTGCGTTGCTCGCCGTACTCGTGGTGTGGTTCTTTCTGCGCGAGTGGCGCGCAACGTTGATCTCCGCGTTGGCGCTGCCGCTATCGGTGATACCGACCTTTGCGGTGATGTATTGGCTCGATTTTTCGTTGAATTTGCTGACGTTGCTGGCGCTGGCCGTTGTCATCGGCGTGTTGGTCGATGACGCCATCGTAGAAGTCGAAAACGTCGCGCGACATCGAGCCATGGGCAAAGCGCCCATGCAGGCGGCGATCGATGCCGCCGATGAAATCGGGATCGCAGTCATCGCCACTTCGGTCACCTTGGCCGCTGTCTTCATTCCGGTTGCGTTCATGCCGGGTGTCACCGGCAAGTTCTTCAAAGAATTCGGGTGGACTGCCGCTGCGGCGGTGTTGTTCTCTTTGCTGGTCGCACGTCTGCTGACGCCAATGTTGGCGGGCCATTTCATGCGTGGCGAGCCGAAGTCGGTCGTCGACTCACCGCTGATGACACGTTATCTCGGCTGGGTGGAGTGGGCGATCGCGCACCGACGACGAACTCTGGCGTTGGCGGCGGCCACTTTTGTTTTGTCGTTGGCGATCGTGCCGTTGATCCCGACGACTTTTGTGCCGACGACCGACGTCGACCAGGTTCAACTGCAGGTCGAGTTGCCGCCAGGGGCGCGTCTGGATGATTCGTTGCAGATAGGTCGTGAGGTGCGTGCGCGACTGCGTGAGGGCGTGCCGGAAATCGAGAGCTTCTTCACCATCATCGGCGGCGAGGGCGGCGAGACGATGGGTGGTGGGGTGAGTTTCCCCGAGGTCCGCAAGGTCAGCATCACCTTGACCTTCAAGGATGATCGCAAACGCACGAGTTCCGAATTGGAAAATGCCGTGCGTGAGCAATTGGCTGACATGCCAGGCATCCGCACGAGCTTTGCGACCGGAGGCCCGGGTGGTCGGCTGACCATGGCCTTCGCCGGTGGCGAGTCGGAAACGCTGGCAGCGGCCGCGCGCGAATTGGCCGCATCCTTGCGGACTGTGCCGGGCATCGGCACCGTCACCACTTCTGCGGCGCTGCTTCGTCCGGAAATCGTGATCCGCCCAGACCCTGCGCGAGCCGCTGATTTAGGCGTCTCCACGGTTGATATTGCAGACGCTGCGCGTATCGCTACCAGTGGTGACGTGAATCAGCGCCTCGCCAAGTTAAATCTCGCCGAACGACAGGTGCCGATCCGCGTGAAATTGGCGGACTCGGCCTTGAGCGATGTCGAGATGCTCCGGCAGTTGCGAGTGCCCGGCAAGAACGGGCCCGTGCCACTCGCCGCGGTTGCCGAAATCGGTGAGGGCAGTGGCCCTGCACGCATTGATCGTCGTGATCGCGAGCGAGTCATCACTGTGTCGGCGGAGCTCAACGGCTTGCCACTCGGTGATGTCATGAGCGAAGTTCGTCGCATGCCGGCCATGCAGAATTTGCCGGCCGGAGTGCGCATTCTGCCTGCTGGTGACTCCGAAGCATTCGTCGAACTCTTCGTCGGCTTCGCGCTGGCGTTACTCGCCGGCGTCTTATCGGTTTATCTCGTGCTGCTGTTGCTGTTCCACAGCGGCACGCAGCCGATCGTGATCCTCGCTGCGGTTCCCTTGTGTGGCGGTGGTGCTTTCGGTTTGCTGTTGCTCACCGGCACGGCACTGTCCTTGCCGTCCTTGATCGGCTTGCTGCTGCTCAATGGCATCGCAGTCAAAAATTCCATTCTGATCGTCGACTATGCCATCTTGGGTGAGCGTGCCGGGCTTTCGCGTCACGATGCATTGATCGATGCCTGTCGCAAGCGCGCTCGTCCGGTCATCATGACGACGCTCGCGATGGGTGCTGGCATGTTGCCGATCGCGTTCGGCCTCGGTGCGGATGGCAGCTTCCGTACGCCGCTCGGCGTGTCGGTCATCGGTGGTTTGATCACCTCGACACTGCTGTCGCTCGTCGTGATTCCCGCGGCGTATTCGATGGTCGCTGAAATTACCGAGCGGTATCTGCACCCGCTGCGCGATCGACTGTTTCATCGCGCCTCGGCATCAGAGCCAATCCCGTAGCCGATACCAGAGCATCGCGAGTACCAACAGCGGGCGACGCAGCGCGTCGCCGCCGGGGAAGTCGTGGTGGGGAATGCGGCTGAACACATCGAATCGCTCACTCGTGCCGCCAATGGCCTCGGCGAGCAATTTCCCGGCGATGCCCGTCAGTGCGATGCCATGGCCGGAAAATCCTTGCACGAAGTACACGTCGGGTTCGAGTCTGCCGAAGTGTGGTGCGCGGTTCATGGTGATATCGACGTAGCCGCCCCAGGCGTGTTCGATTCGCGCATCGGCAAGTTGCGGGAACACCTGCAACATGCGCGCGCGCGTGGCGCGAGTCGTCCCGAGAGGGTCCAGCCCTGAATAACTCACCCGCCCACCGAAGAGCAGGCGGTGGTCGGCGGAGCGGCGAAAATAATCGAGTACAAAGTTGGTGTCGGTGACCGCTGCGTTGTTTCGGATCAACTCGTTCGCGCGCGCTTGGCCCAACGATTCGGTTGCGATGATGTAGGTCGCAACGCCCATGATTTTGCGAGAGAGTTCGCGGGAGTATCCGCCGAGAGCGGCGTTACCACAGAGCGCGAGATGGCGCGCAATCACCGCGCCCGCTGCGGTTTGAATGACGAGTCGCCCGTCACGTCGCTGATGTGCAAGCGCGCGCGTGTGTTCGAAAATGCGCGCACCGCGGCTCGCGGCGGCGTCGGCAAGGCCGAGTGTGTAACGCAGCGGCTGCAAGTGTCCGGCATTAGAGTCGTAAGTCGCAGCGAGATAGCGTGGGCTTGCGATGCACTCGCGCAGCTCGACCGTATCCATCAGGCGCATCGAGTGATAACCGTAGACCTGTTGCAGGCGCGTCACTTCGTTTTCGAGTGCGGCTGCTTGTCGAGGTTTGATCGCCACCTGCATCTGGCCGGCGGTGTAATCGCAATCGATCGAATATCGCGCGATGAGTTCGCGCTGCAAAGAAAGTGCTTCGACGGTGCAGCCCCATATGCGTTTGGCTGCATCGCGCCCGATCAAACTTTCAAGTTTGTCCTGACCGCAGGCAACACCGGTGATCGCCTGCGCGCCACTGCGTCCAGAGGCGCCTGAACCGATGCGGTCACCCTCGAGCAACACAACACGGTAACCGCGCTCGGCGAGGTGCAATGCGGTGGAGCATCCGGCGATGCCGCCGCCGACGACACAAACATCCGTCTCTATTTCACCCGCGAGTGCGGGATGGGTGGGGGCCGCGGGTGTTGCTGCGTGATACCAGGTCGATGACGACATCAGAGGGCGCCCATGAACCAGGCGACCTCCAGCGGCGTCACATACGAATCGAAGTCTTCGAGCTCGGCGCGTTTGACGGTCGAATACAAATCACGAAAGGGTCGGCCGAGATAGTGGGCTGCGAAGTCGCTGTGCTCGAATCGTTCGATCGCGGTTGCCCAATGGATCGGCAGTCTGTCGCCGGTCGCGCGATACGCGTTGCCCTCGATGGCGGGCGGCGGCTCGAGGCTCTCGGCAAGCCCGTGGTGGATGCCCGCCAGAATCCAGGCGACTACGAGATAGGGGTTGGCATCGGCGCCCGCAAGACGGTGCTCTATGCGTCGATTGCGGTCGTCGCTGACCGGGATGCGCAGCGCCGATCCCCGATTGTTGATGGACCAGCCTGGCGTGAGCGGCACGTACGATTCCGCACGGAATCGCCGATAGCTGTTGGGGCCTGGTGCGCACAGCGCCATGCCGTCGCCAAGGGTGCGGAGCATCCCGGCGAGCGCGTGGCGTAATTCGGTGCTGGCAGGTCGCCCCTCGCTGAGGGCCGGATCTGGGCATTCGAACAGGTTGCGCCCGCCGGCATCGAGCAAGCTCACGTGCACGTGCATCCCCGAGCCCGCCATATCCCGGTAGGGCTTCGGTAGGAAGGTCGCATCCCACCCATACTCGCGGGCGACACTGCGCACGATCCGCTTGAAGCGCAGCGCCTCGTCACAGGCCTGCAGCGCGTCGGCTCGATGCAGTAGATTCACCTCGAACTGACCCGGGCCGTATTCGGCCAAGGCTCCGGTCGCCGGCACACCCTGCTGTTCGCACGCTAGATAAATTCTAGACAAAATCTCTGAATATTCATTGAGATATGTCATTGAGTTAATCTGCGTTTGAAATTCACGGCGTTGCGTGATGGGCAGTGGCGGCGGCTGCGGCTGCCCCTCGCTGGTCCGGGTTCGGTCGATGAAGTAGAACTCGTATTCGATCGCGACAACCGGGGTCAGATTCAGGCGGTGCAGTCGATCGAGCACCTTGACGAGGATATGCCGCGGGTCGGCATGGAAGGGGCGGCCGTCGGGCTCGTACATCGACAACTGCATCTGCGCGAGGCCCGGCGATTGCCACGGGACGGTGACGAGGCTGCCAGGAAGCGGTCGACAGGGTCGATCCGCATCGCCCTCGTCGAAACCAAGGCCCGTTGCTTGAACTGTGCCGCCGAGGACATCGAGGGCGAACATGGAGCCTGGCAACAACATTCCGTCGCGATAGAGGGCTTCGAGCGCTGCCCGGTCGACCCGCTTGCCGCGCTCGACCGTATTCAGGTCGTTCAGGTAGGCATCCACATGGGTCACCTCCGGGTGTGCGGCCAGAAACGCCTGCAGTTCGCTCACGGGGGTATCGGCAGTCATAGCCCGATTTTATGGTTAAATGTTGGCGGGCGTCGTTCATTCATGAGTCGACACCCGACCCCGCATGGCATCTCTTCCCGTCATTGGTATCCCCGCCGATCGCCGCATGGTCGGCCCGCATCCGTTCCACATGGTCGGCGAGAAGTATGCGCACGCGGTGGCGAGGGCGTCCCACGCGTTGCCCTTATTGATTCCCGTTTTACCTGAGCCGCTCGCGGTCGATGATCTGCTGGACTCGGTCGATGGTTTGCTGCTGCCCGGCAGCCCCTCCAACATCGAGCCCCATCATTACGAGGAGGGGCCTAGCGAGCCCGGCACGTTGCATGATCCCGAGCGTGACGCCACCACCTTGCCGTTGATTCGCCGCGCGATCGAGCGGGGGGTGCCGTTGCTTGCGATTTGTCGCGGATTTCAGGAGCTGAACGTCGCCCTCGGTGGCAGTCTTTGGCAGCGCGTACACGAAGTGCCGGGGCATCGCGACCATCGAGAAGACAAGCAGGCTCCGCTCGATGTTCAGTACGGTCCAGCACACGAGGTGCACCTCGCCGAGGGCGGCTGGTTTCGCACCTGGGCTGACGGCGCGGAGTCAATCCGCGTGAACTCTTTGCATTGGCAGGGGGTCAAACGACTCGCGCCCGGTTTGCTCGTTGAGGCTAAAGCACCCGACGGACTTATCGAGGGGTTTCGCGTGGCCGAGTCGCCGGCGTTCGCCGTGGGTGTGCAGTGGCACCCCGAGTGGCGGGTGATGGCCAATCCATTTTCTGTTGCCATGTTCGAGGCATTCGGTGCGGCGGCGCAGCAGCGCGCGGTGCGTCGTCATGCCACGAGAGGTTGATGTTATGAGTGATCCGATTTCACAGTACTTCAAAGATTTCAACATTCAGGAAGTCGAGGCGATCGTCCCCGATATGGCCGGTATCGCTCGCGGCAAGTTGATGCCTGCTGAGAAGTTTCAGGGAGATCGCGGTATGCGATTGCCCGAGAGCATCTTCCTGCAGACCGTCACCGGCGATTATCCGGAGGATACGGCCCAGGCGATGAGCCCCGCCGAAATCGACATCATCTTGAAGCCCGATCCCCGCACCGTGCGGCGAGTGCCTTGGGCGGCGGAGCCGACGGCTCAGGTGATTCACGACTGCTTCTACGCGGATGGGCGTCGAGTGAAGATGGCGCCTCGCGAAGTGCTCAAGCACGTGCTCGATCTTTATGCGCAGCGCGGCTGGGAGCCGGTCGTGGCGCCGGAGCTCGAGTTCTATCTGGTCGAGCCCAACGTCGATGCC
>JALRHE010000133.1 GCA_023253235.1 Steroidobacteraceae bacterium | reverse complement strand
CGGCACGCTCGTATACGAACAACTCCTGGCGGAAGTACCCCGGCTTGCCGTCGGCGCCGACATAGTCGCGCAGGGTAGTCCCACCGACACGAACGGCCATCGCCAGCACTTCTTTGATCGCAGTAACGAGTTTGCGAACTTCGTCGCGTGATAAGCCCTTCGCCTGTCTGCCTGGTCTGATCCCGGCGTGGAAGAGCGCCTCGCTGGCGTAGATGTTGCCCACGCCGACGACGATCGCAGCATTCATGATCAGGATCTTGATTGCGACTCGACGGCCGCGAGTGGCTTGCCACAAGTGAGTCTCGTCGAATGACGCCTCGAGTGGCTCCGGACCTAAGTGTCGCAGTAGAGGATGTTGTGACTCGTCGCCGCTCACGCAGTGCAATGAGCCGAACCGACGCGGATCGTTGAAGCGCAATACCTGCCCCGACTCGAGTACCAGGTCGATGTGATCGTGTTTGAGACGCGGCGTGTCAGCAGGCAGGACACGCAAACTGCCTGACATGCCAAGGTGCAGCAGCAGCGTGTCGCCGGAGTCGAGTTGAAAGAGTAGATACTTCGCGCGACGTCGCGCGGCAACGATACGAGCGCCATCGACGCGGCGTGGTAGATCCGGCGAAACGGGCCAGCGCAGTCGCGAGTCGTGGATGCGGAGCGCAGAAACACGCACGCCGCAGACGTAGGGTTCTACGCCGCGGCGTGTGGTTTCGACTTCAGGTAGTTCCGGCATGACGGCGCACCGTCATCCTGCGCAGGAGGCGCAGGCCGCCGATTACTTGATCTTGGTTTCTTTGTACGCCACGTGCTTGCGCACGACCGGGTCGTACTTCTTGACGTCCATCTTCTCGGGGTGAAGACGCTTGTTCTTCATCGCGACGTAGAAGTGACCAGTACCGGCTGACGAAAGCAGTTTTACTTTTTCGCGCATGGGTCGGTACTCCGGTTTAGATCTTCATGCCTTCGGCGCGCAGCTGCGCGACGACGGCATCGAGACCGTTCTTTTCGATGGTACGCAGGGCGGTGGTGCTGACTCGCAGCGACACCCAGCGCTTCTCGCCTTCCAACCAGAAACGCTGCGTACGCAGGTTCGGCAGGAAGCGGCGACGCTTCTTGTTGTTCGCGTGCGAGACGCGGTTGCCCGTGGTGGGACGCTTGCCAGTGAGTTCGCAGACGCGGGACATCGGAGGAAGCCTTTTAAAATCAGTTGGTTACGACTGCCCGGGGCCGTGGCACCCGTGCAAAGGGTCGCTTTTATACCAGTCTGGTCAGCCGGCGGCAAGTCTTTCGGGGTGTCAGATCAGCCCCTTCTCGGCGAGCGAGACAACGCGAGGGCCCGCCACGATCAAATGGTCGAGCACCCGGATATCGACCAGGGCGAGGGCATCGCGTAGGCGCAGCGTGATGAGCTCGTCGGCCCGACTCGGCTCGGCAACGCCGGAGGGATGATTGTGCGCGAAGATGAGACTCGCTGCATTGTGAGCGAGCGCCTGTCTCAAGACCTCGCGCGGATGCACGCTCGCCCCATCGATGGTGCCGCGGAACAGTTCCTCGAAGGCGATGAGCCGGTGCCGTGAATCGAGGTACAGGCAGCAGAACACCTCGAAGGGCCGATCGCGCAGGCGTGAGATCAGAAAGCGCGAGGTTTCTCCCGGTGAGTTGAGCGACTCTCCGGCCAGCACATCGGCGGCGTAATGGCGTCTGGCTACCTCGAGGGCTGCGGCAAGACGGGCCGTCGTCCGATTGCCGCGAGTCTTCGGCAACGCGCGAATGAGTGCGTGCAGCGAACCGTGCGCCGACAAAAGATCGTCGCCGCGAGTAGGTCGACCGGTCAGCAGCTGCAGCAGTTCGCCGTCGGTCAGCGCTTCGATGTCTTGTAGACGGATTTTCTCGCGCGGCGTCATGGGTGGCGAGGATGGCGCGGCGTGCGATGGCCAAGCCAGCGCTAAAACTGGAGCGAATCGCCCCATAACCAACCGGTGTTCGACGCCGTGACCGACCATCGCGGATAATCCGGCGATGTCGAATTTGCAGCATCGCCGGATCGTCCTCGGAGTCAGCGGAGGTATCGCCGCGTACAAGGCACCGGATCTGGTCCGTCGCTTGCGCGAGCGTGGCGCTGAAGTTCAGGTCGTGATGACGGCCGGTGCACAGCGCTTCGTGACGCCCACCACCTTTCAGGCGGTCGCTGGTCGGGAGGTTCGCGCCGAGTTGTGGGACCCGGCGGCCGAAGCGGCCATGGGCCATATCGAACTCGCGCGCTGGGCTGATTTGATTTTGCTCGCGCCTGCAACGGCCGATCTCATCGCGAGGCTCTCGTCCGGACGTGCCGACGATTTGTTGACGACTTTGGTGCTCGCTACCGACGCGAAGGTGGCGTTGGCACCGGCGATGAATCGGCTCATGTGGTCGCACCCGGCGACACAAGCCAACATTGCGATCCTGCGACATCGTGGGGTCGAGGTGCTAGGTCCCGGTCGTGGCGAGCAAGCCTGCGGCGAGTCAGGTGACGGTCGCATGTTAGAGCCGCTCGAGATTGTGGCGGATGTTGAGCGTCTGCTGCCCGCTGCAGAGAGCGCGGTGCTCGCCGGCAAGCGTGTTTTGATCACGGCAGGGCCGACGCGCGAGCGTCTCGATCCAGTGCGCTACATCAGTAATCGCAGCAGCGGAAAGATGGGCTTTGCACTTGCGGATGCGGCTCGTGCAGCGGGTGCCGAGGTCACGCTCGTGGCAGGACCCGTGAGTTTGCCAACCCCGATCGGGGTCAAACGCATCGATGTCGAAAGCGCGGCGCAAATGCATGAGGCCGTCGACGCGGCCGTAGGGGTGGCTGATGTGTTCATCGCCACAGCAGCTGTTGCCGATTACCGACCGGCGGTGGTTGCCGAGCGCAAGATCAAGAAAAGCGGCGAGCGCGTCGAAATTGTGCTCGAGCGCACGCCGGATATCCTGGCGTCCGTTGCCGCGCGTCAGCAGCGACCCTTCGTGGTCGGTTTCGCTGCGG
The DNA here is from genome assembly GCA_023253235.1 of Steroidobacteraceae bacterium. Classification (GTDB taxonomy): domain Bacteria; phylum Pseudomonadota; class Gammaproteobacteria; order Steroidobacterales; family Steroidobacteraceae; genus UBA964. The sequence goes on along the minus strand of JALRHE010000133.1, from coordinate 325 downwards.
AGACACATGACGTCGAGGCTTACGCGCGCGGCAAGCTCGAGAGCAAGAATCTCGATCTGATCGCGGCCAATGAAGTCGGTGATGACAAGGCCTTCGATCGTGACGACAACAGCTTGATCGTCCTGTGGCGTGAGGGGCGTACACCCATTGGCCCTGCGAGCAAGCACATCGTCGCCAAAGAATTGATCGAACTCATCGCCTCTAGAATTAAAGCCTCTTAGATCAAAACCCCGGGGATCCAAATCTGATGTCGCGTCGTCCCTTGAAAGTCCGCATTCTCGATCCGCGTATCGGCGGGGAGTTTCCCCTGCCGGCCTATGCCACC
>JALRHE010000027.1 GCA_023253235.1 Steroidobacteraceae bacterium | reverse complement strand
CGATGCGATCCACCGTCGCCTCCACTGCGCTGTTGAGCAGTTCCACGATCAGCACGATGAAGATCGGTCCGATCAACAGGGCACGCTCGACGCCATTTTCTCCGAGCCAAAGCCCCAGCGGAAACAATACGACGCAGAGCGCGAGTTCCTGCCGAAAGGCCGCCTCTTCGCGATACGCGCCGACGAAACCCTTCCAGCTGTTGCCGAAAGCGCGCAACAGCCGGATGAATCCAGTCGGTTTCGGTCGATCTGTTGGTCGAGCTCCGTTCACGCCGCCGAGTTTACCGGCTTCCAGGTCAGATCTAGCTGTTTTGCAGCACGAACGTCATCCAGCCGGCGCACCGGCATGGTGTGCGGCGCCGTCTTCAGCGTGTTCGCATCTGCCTCGGCCTCGCCCAAGATGGTCGCCATGGCAACGACGAACGCATCGAGCGTCTCGCGACTCTCGGTCTCGGTCGGCTCAATGAGCAGACACTCGGGTACGAGCAAGGGGAAGTAGGTGGTCGGCGCGTGGAAGCCGTAATCGAGCAGTCGCTTGGCGATATCCATCGCCGTGACGTTCAACTCCTTCGCCTGACGCTTCATGGTCACGATGAACTCGTGGCTCGCACGTCGCTCCGGATAAGCGAGATCGAAACCCGCCTGACGCAAACGCGCCATGACGTAGTTGGCGTTGAGCGTGGCGTACTCGCCGACGCGACTCATGCCCTCGCGACCCAACATGCGCATGTAGATGTAGGCACGCAGCAGAACACCCGCGTTACCCATGAATGCCGACAAGCGACCGATCGACTGCGGACGATCGACTTCGGAGAGCCAGCGGTACTGATCGCCCTCGCGTCCCACGATGGGCACCGGCAAGAAGGGCTCGAGTCTCGCACTGACACCCACGGCACCGGCACCCGGCCCACCGCCACCGTGCGGCGTCGAGAAGGTCTTGTGCAGATTCATGTGGATGACATCGAAGCCCATGTCACCCGGACGAACCTTACCGAGGATCGCGTTCAGGTTCGCACCATCGTAGTAGAGCAAGCCGCCCGCGCCGTGCACGAGCTTGGCCACCTGCTCGATCTTGCGCTCAAACACACCGAGCGTCGACGGATTGGTGAGCATGATGCCCGCCGTGTTGGGACCGACCGCCTTGGCCAGCGCATCGAGATCGACGTCGCCCTGCGCATCGACGGGGATTTCTTTGACAATGCAACCGCACATCGTCGCTGTAGCAGGATTCGTACCGTGCGCCGCCTCCGGCACGATGATCTCGTTACGCGCCAGATCACCACGCGCGCGGTGATAAGCACGAATCATCGCCACGCCGGCAAATTCGCCGTGTGCACCGGCCATCGGGTTGAGCGAGACGGCCTTCATGCCCGTGACTTCCTTGAGCATTTCCTGCAGCTCGAACATGCAGGAGAGGAAGCCCTGGCCTTGCGAATCCGGCGCGAGCGGGTGACGCGCGAGGAACTCCGGAAGCATCGCGTATTGGTTACAGGCCTTCGGGTTGTACTTCATCGTGCACGAACCGAGAGGATAGAAGTTCGTATCGATGGAGAAGTTCAGCTGCGAGAGGCGCGTGAAGTGACGCACGGCATCCAGCTCGCTCACTTCGGGCAGCATCGGCGCCTTACTGCGACGCAACGCGGCCGGAATCTTCTCAACGGCTGAGGCCACATCGGCGCCCGGCGGCTGCTGAACCTGGGCACTGCGGCCCGAGCGTGAATATTCGAAAATCGACTTTTCGAGAATCTGATTCATGGACTCGTTCTCCTTAGGCCGCACGTACCTTTTGTACGGCAGCGCCGAGCGCTGTGGCATAACGGGCAAGATCGCCCGCCGTCTTGGTTTCGGTGGCACACACGAGCAGCGCTGATCCCAACTCGGGGTAATCGACCGAGAGATCGAAGCCGCCCAAGATGCCCTGCGTCTCGAGCTCGCGCAGCACGGCCGACGCTGGTCGATCGAGCAACAAGACGGCTTCGTGGAAACGCGGACCATTGAAAGCCGCACGCACACCCTTCACTTGCGTGAGCGCCTCGACGAGTTCGCCGCTGCGCTGCATCGACGCGGCCGCCACCTTCGAAAGGCCCTGCGGTCCGATCAAGGTCATGTAGATCGTCGCTGCCGTCATCAGCAGGCCCTGATTGGTGCAGATGTTGGAAGTCGCCTTACCACGACGAATGTGCTGCTCGCGTGCCTGCAAGGTGAGCGTGTAGCCCAGCTTGCCATCGAGATCGACGGTGCGACCGACGATGCGCCCGGGCATCGAGCGCACGTACTCCATGCGCGTCGTCATGAAACCGAAATACGGGCCGCCCGACGAGAGCGGAACACCGAGAGGCTGGCCTTCGCCCACACAGATGTCGGCGCCGGTCTTGCCCCACTCGCCCGGCGGCTTCAACAAGGCGAGCGACGTCGGATTGACGACGGCAATCACGAGCATGCCCTGTTCGTGCGCCCAATCGGTCAGCGCATCGACATCTTCGAGCTGACCAAAGAAATTGGGTTGCTGGATCACGAGGGCTGCGATGTCCTCACCCGCGTAAGCGGCGAGCGCCTCGCGGTCGATGCAGCCGTCTTCGCGACGGTAAGCCACCGACTCGAAACGCAAACCCTGGTTGCCCGCAGTGCTGATCGCGACGCGGCGATAGTTCGGGTTCACCGTCGAAGGCACGAGCACCCGCAAGCTCTTCGACTTGCGATGGGCGCGTACGGCCATGAGCGCCGCCTCTGCCACGGCTGAACCGCCGTCATAGAGCGAGGCGTTCGAGACTTCCATGCCCGTGAGGCTCGAAATCATCGTCTGGTATTCGTAGATCAACTGCAGCGTGCCCTGGCTGGCCTCAGCCTGGTACGGCGTGTAAGCGCTGTAGAACTCGCCGCGGGTGGTGATCGCCCAAACGGCCGACGGGATGTGATGTTCGTAGGCGCCGGCACCGATGAACGACAGCGGCCGACCGTCGAGTCGCGCACGCTCGCTCATCAGTCGACCGATTTCCATCTCCGAGAGACCCTCGGGGATGCCATCGAGACCCTGGATACGCAGGCTCGCCGGAATCTCATCGAACAGCGCATCGATCGATGGCGCGCCGATGGTCGCGAGCATCTCGCGAACATCCTGCTCCGTGTGCGGAATGAACGGCATGATCAGCCTCCCTCAGCGGCGAGTACGGCCGAATACGCGTTGGCATCGAGCAACGCATCGAGGCCGGACGACGATGCGGGCTGCACGCGATAGAGCCAACCCTTGCCGTAGCAGTCTTCGTTGATGAGCTCCGGGCTGCCCGACAACGCGTCGTTGACCTCGACTACCGTACCGGCCACGGGCGAGTAGACATCGCTCGCTGCTTTGACCGACTCAACGACGGCACAGGCACCACCCACTTCGAGCGCTGTACCCACTTGCGGCACATCGACGAAGACGAGATCACCGAGCGCATGCTGGGCGTGATCGGTAATACCGACTTCGATCCGTCCATCCGGCAGCGAGCGGGCCCATTCGTGGGATTTGGCGTAGCGCAGATCGGCGAGAACTTGGCTCATGGGGATACTCCTCAAAGGCTAATGAGAGCGCGTCCGTGACGGACGAAAGGCAACTTCACGACCCGAGCCGCGAGCAACTTGCCGCGGATGTCGACTTGCACGGTCTCGCCGGTCGCGCGTGGCACGCGCGCGAAGGCGATGGATCGCTCGAGCGTCGGCGAGAAGGTGCCACTGGTCACCTCGCCTTCGCCCACACCGGGCACGATGACCTTTTGGTGAGAGCGCAATACGCCGCGCTCCTCGAGCACCAGCCCGACGAGCTTCATCGGCGACCCACCAGACTGACGGATGGCCTCGAGCGCTGCACGACCAACGAAGTCGCGATCGGTGGGCTCGAACGCCACCGTCCAGGCGAGGCCCGATTCGAGCGGATGACGCGACTCGTCCATATCGTTGCCGTATAGATTCATGCCCGCCTCGAGGCGCAGCGTGTCGCGCGCACCCAAACCGCAACTCGCAACACCTGCTGCGTTGAGCGCTTTCCACACCGACGCCGCTTCAGCGGCGGGGATCACGACTTCGAAACCATCTTCGCCCGTATATCCCGTGCGAGCGACGAACCACGCGCCGCACTCGAGGCCGAAGAAGGGTTCGAGCAACAGGGCTCGCTCGCGATCCTGCGGCTCTAGCAACTCCGCCACGGCCGCACGCGCCTTCGGACCTTGCACGGCAATCATGGCGAGATCCGTACGTTCGATGATCTCGACATCGAGACCCCAATCGGCTGCACAACGACGCATCCACGCGAGATCGTTGTCACGCGTACCGGCATTGACGACGACTCGGAAATGACTCTCGGTCAAAAAATAGATGATCAGATCGTCGATCACACCGCCCGTGGCGTTGAGCATGCAGCTGTACAGTGCCTTGCCCGTACTGCGCAATTTACCGACATCGTTCGCCACGAGACGCGACAGAAAGCCACGAGTGGCCACTCCACGCAGATCGACCACGCACATGTGCGAGACGTCGAACATACCGGCATCACGTCGAACGTGATGATGCTCCTCGATCTGCGAGCCGTAGTTGACCGGCATATCCCAGCCGCCGAAGTCGACCATGCGGGCGCCTTGCGCGACATGCAGGTCGTATAGAGGTGTCTTGCGTCCCATGCTCTGTGCCCTCCCCGAGCCGACGGGCCCGGGCCAAAAAAAAGAGCGGCGGAGGCCTTTAGACCTCCGCCGCCCCTCTGTCCTTGAACCTGAGAGATCGGGTACTTGCCGTACCGCTCCCCTTCGGTGGGCCCCGATGGGGAGCCACTCTCCAGAATTCGCCTGCGACCTGCCGTTCTTTTGCCTGAGCGTTTCCGGGCGGAAACTTGCGCCTTCGGCGTCCGAAGCAACCCTTAAGACGGGGCGCTCGAATCTCTCCGGCGAGGTCTGATGACGCGAACGATCGGAATCATAGCAGCCCGCACGGTCGCGCGGCGTCTGACTTACACTGTTCCTACGTCCTGACAGGAGCCCCCCAATGCCGTCCCAGTTGCGGTCCAACCTCTCGATCCTGAAGTCTCTCGCCGTCGTCTCGTTGAGTCTGCTGTCGATCCCCGTCGGTACGACAGCCGAGCGCGCAGCGACGGATCGAACGGCCGCCTCGGCCTCTTTATATGCGCTGTTCGAGCGCACCTGGGAGGCGGAATTGGCGGCCGATCCGCAAAGCGCGACCTACCTCGGCGACACCCGTTACAACGACCGCTGGACCGACCTGTCGATCGCCGCCATCGAAAAGCGCCAGGCTGCAGATCGCGCGACTCTCGAGTCGCTCAAAGCCATTGCGCGTGACGCCCTCACACCCGCCGAGCAGCTCGATTACGACCTCTTCGAGCGCGAATACCAACAACGCCTGGCCACCGCCGCTTTCAAACCCTGGCTTTACCGCATCGATCATCAGGGTGGCATCCAGACGCTGTCGGAAATCACCGAGCTCCTGCCCTTCCAGTCGGTCAAAGACTACGAGGATTGGATTGCGCGCCTCAATGGCATCGGCACGCTCGTTGATCAACATATCGCGCTGCTGGATCTCGCCGCTCGCGAGGGGCGCACGCAACCGCGCGTGATCATGCAAAGAATTCCGGCCCAGCTCGCGCTGCAGAACGTCGCGAAACCCGAGGACAGCCCGTTCTATGCGCCGTTTCGTCGCTTCCCAGACAGCATCGATGCT
>JALRHE010000005.1 GCA_023253235.1 Steroidobacteraceae bacterium | reverse complement strand
GAGCATTACGCCGCTGCGCTCGATGGGCCGATCGATCATCGTCATACGATCGCGCATGCACCACCGGTCTGCGATGGCGCGGGGCTCGCGTTGGTCGGTGGATCGCCCGAGATCGGCGGAAGACGAGCGCGCGCTCGAGTACTGGCCTATGCGGAGGCGGGTGGTGACCCGCATGCCTCCTTGCTCGCCGGCATGACGGCAATGCATCGGGCGTTGGATCAGGCGGGTCTCGCGCTCGATCAAATGGACCGTATCGAGTTCATGGAATCTTTCGCTGTGACCATGGCGATTTTCCTGCGAGACCACACGGTCGATCTCGCCAAGGTCAACGTGGCGGGCGGTCACATGGCCAAGGGCCATCCGATGGGAGCCTCGGGCGCGATTCTGCTCTCGAGTCTGCTCGACAACCTAGATCAATGCGGTGGTCGCTACGGACTCGTGGTGTGCACGGGTGCGGGTGGTGTCGGTGCTGCGATGATCGTGGAGCGTACAGTCTGATGAGCGCTCCTACTGACAATACGGCGCCGTGGCCGAGTCCACTGCGTGCTTGGATCGTGGTCGGCCTCTTGATGGTGGCCTACACGAGCTCATTCATCGATCGTCAGATCATGAGCCTCTTGGTCGAGCCGATTCGGGCTGATCTGGGCATCACGGACACGCAGTTCAGTCTGCTGGCCGGCCTCGCGTTCTCGATTTTCTACAGCGTGATGGGCTTGCCGTTAGGCTGGCTTGCCGATCGTATGAGTCGGCGCATGATCATCCTCGTCGGCATGATTGCCTGGAGCATCATGACCGCGTTGTGTGGTCTCGCCACGAGTTTCCTCGCCTTGTTCTTGGCGCGAGTCGGCGTCGGGATCGGCGAGGCGGCGTTGTCACCCGCTGCTTATTCTTTGATATCCGATTACTTCCCGCCTGAGCGACGTGCCCGCGCCATCAGTGCCTATGCGATGGGCCCGTATCTCGGGTCCGGCTTGGCACTGATCATCGGCGGGCAGGTGATCGAGGCGGCAAGTCGCATGGGTCCTTTTGTCATCGACGGACTTGGAACGTTTGCGCCATGGCAGGTGGTGTTCTTCGCGGTCGGCTTGCCGGGCGTGATCATCGCGCTGCTGTTTTTGTTGATTCGCGAACCCGAGCGCCGCGGGCTGGCGCCCAAAAGCGCCGATATCGGTCTCGTGCCGTTCATCGGTCGTCGACGCTTGTTGTTCCTGTTGCTGTTTCTCGGCTTCTCGGTCTTCGGTATTGCAGGGATTTCGTTCCTCGTGTGGATTCCGGCGGTGGCGATCCGGGTGCATGGCTGGAGCCCGGGTGACATCGGGCTCGCCTACGGCGTGATCTTGCTTTTGCTGTCGGTGCCTGGCGTCTATGTGGGCGGCTGGGTGTCGGACAAGCTCACGGCACGCGGGCAGGTCGATGCACCTTTGATCGTCGCGATCGCCGTGATGCTCTCGCTCGCACCACTCGTGGTGATCACGCCGATCTTGGGTGACATGAAGTGGCTGTTGGCGAGCCTCTCCGTCGTGAGCTTCGGATTCGGCATGTTGAACGGATTGCCGGGGACCACGCTACAGCTCGTCGTGCCTAACCAGCTGCGTGGTCAGATCATCGCTGCATATTTTTTAATTGGTACGATGATGTCACTCGGCATTGGCCCGACCATCGTCGCGTTCGTCAGCGATACGCTACTCGGTGGACCGTCGCAAATCGGCGTCTCGCTCTCGATCGTCAGTGGCGTCACCATCGTCGCTTCCGCGGCCATGCTCAACTATTGTCGAGCCGGCTTTCGCGAGGCCGTGATGATCGCGAGGGAGTGGCGTTAAGGCCTAAGCCGTCTCGGCACTCTCGGCGATACGGGTGAGATCGCCCCGCAGCACTTTGCCGACGCTGTTACGCGGCAACTGCGCGACGA
>JALRHE010000429.1 GCA_023253235.1 Steroidobacteraceae bacterium | reverse complement strand
CCAATATCGCTATGCCGGGCATCGCACGGCGAGCCTGGCGATCGGCTGGCAGGCGACACCGCGCTGGCGTATCACACTCGACATCGACAATCTAACCGACGAGCGCTACGCCGACCGCGCCGACTATGCACAAGGCAGTTGGCGTTACTTTCCGGGTCGTGATCGCAGCGTTTTCTTCGGGGTCGACTGGCGAGCACCCTGAGCACGTGGTTTGCCCAGCGGAATCTGCTGTGTGATGCAATGGATGTTGCCGCCACCGAGCAGAATCTCTCGAGCCGGTACGCCGACCACCTGACGCTTCGGAAAAATCCGCCGCAACTGGGCAAGCACTCGCTCGTCGTAACGGGCATCGAGCAAGGGCACGATGACACCGCGGTTTGCCAGATAGAAATTCACATAGCTTCCCGCCAGGCGTAGCCCACTCGAACGCGCCTGCGTACCAGCTTTACTGACGACGCCCGCCGCTTCGATCGGATCGATGTATAGCGGCCCCGGCATCGGTAACTTGTGAATGCGCAGACGACGACCACGGGCGTCGCGAGCTGCCTTCAAGCGCGCATAGGCATCACGGGAAATCGCCGCTTGCGGATCCTTCGGATCGTCGCACCATCCGAGGATGACCTCACCCGGCGCAGCGAAGCATGCGAGGTTGTCGATATGACCGTCCGTCTCGTCGTTGTAGACGCCCTCACCCAGCCACACGATGTGGGTTGCGCCCGTGTACTCGCGCAGCAAAGTCTCGATTCGTTCGCGCGAGAGCGACGGGTTACGATTGGAATTGAGCAAACACTGCTCTGTGACGAGCAGCGTGCCTTCGCCATCGGAGTGAATCGCGCCGCCTTCGCAAACGAGCGGCGCACGGTAGCGAGCGAGACCTTCGATCGCGAGAACACGGCGCGCAACGAGTTCGTCCTGATCCCACGGGAAGTACAATCCGCCCTGCAATCCGCCCCAGGCATTGAAATGCCAATCGACGCCACGCACCTCGCCAGCCGCGTTGACGACACAGGTGGGTCCCACATCGCGCATCCAGGCGTCGTCACTCACCATACGCAGCACGCGGATCCGCGGCTCAAGCGCACGACGCGCCTGATCGAAATGGCTCGGTGCGACACCCACCGTCACGGGCTCGAATCGAGCGATCGCATGCGCTACGGCCGCAAAGGCCCGCTGTGCAGGCCCCGCCCCATCGCGCCAATTGTCCGGTCGCGTCGGCCAGAGCATCCAGCAACCTCGGTGTGCCTCGAACTCGGCGGGCATCCGGAACCCATCGACCGCAGGGGTGGAAGCGATTTCAGTCATGAGGCGATTGTAGTGCATGCGCACCTGGCCCGACCGCTTGGCGAACGGCCGCGCGTGCTAGGATTCGGTCACGCGACGGCGGGGGTTTGTTCTGTTTGCCGCGCGTTTTTCGAGGAGTTCACAAGACCATGTCGACGGCTGCAAAAGTCACTCTGACGCCGCCCGCCGGGGGCGCCAAGATCACCATCGCAAACGGCAAACTCGCCGTGCCCAACAACCCGATCATCCCGTACATCGAGGGTGACGGCACCGGTGCAGACATCTGGCGCGCCAGCGTGCGCCTGATCGACGCAGCGGTCGCCAAGGCATACGGCGGGAAACGCCAGATCCACTGGATGGAAGTCTATGCCGGCGAAAAGTCGAACAAATTGTTCAATACGTGGCTGCCGGACGAGACCGTCGCCGCGTGCCGCGAATACCTCGTCTCGATCAAGGGTCCGCTGACCACGCCGGTCGGCGGCGGGATCCGGTCGCTCAACGTGGCGCTGCGCCAGTTGCTCGATCTTTATGTCTGCCTGCGCCCCGTGCGCTGGTTCAAGGGCGTGCCCTCGCCTGTGAAGGCACCCGAGAAGGTTGACATGGTGATCTTCCGTGAGAACACCGAAGACATCTACGCCGGTATCGAATTCGAGCAAGGCAGCGAAGACAACGCCAAGTTCAAGGCGCTCTTCAAAGAACACTTCCCGAAGGCCTACGCCAAGATCCGCTTCCCGAACACCTCGGGTATCGGCATCAAGCCGGTCTCACAGGAAGGTACCGAGCGCCTGTTCCGCGCGGCCGTCGAGTACGCGATCATCAATGGACGCAAGAGCGTGACGATCGTGCACAAGGGCAATATCCAGAAGTTCACGGAAGGTGCCTTCCGCAACTGGTCGTACGCGCTCGCCGAAAAAGAATTCCCCGGCCAAACCTACGGCTGGGAACAGTGGGAACGTACCAAGGCCGAAAAAGGCGAGAAGGCCGCTAACGCCGAGATGGAGGAGGCGAAGAAAGCCGGCAAGGTCATCATCAAAGATGCGATCGCCGACATCACCCTGCAGCAAGTGCTCACTCGCCCCGATGAGTTCGACGTTCTCGCCACCTGCAACCTCAACGGTGACTACCTCTCCGACGCACTTGCCGCGCAAGTGGGCGGCATCGGTATCGCACCGGGTGCCAACATCAACTATGTCACGGGTCACGCCGTGTTCGAGGCTACGCACGGCACTGCGCCGAAGTACGCTAACCTCGACAAGGTCAACCCGGGCTCGGTCATCCTCTCCGGCGAGATGATGCTGCGTTACATGGGTTGGACGGAGGCCGCCGATGCGATCATCACAGCGATGGATCGCACCATCGGCCAGAAGACGGTGACGTACGACTTCGCGCGCTTGATGGAAGGCGCGACCGAGGTCAAGTGCAGCGAGTTCGCTGACGCTCTCATCCGCAACCTCTGACGGATATGACGGTGGCCGCCGACGCATTCATTGACGACTGCGCTCGGCGGATCACCGTCGCCTTCGAAGGCTATAACGCGGCCTTCCGGGAGATCACCCGTCGCGCTCCCGTTCGATTCGAGAACTGCGATTGGGCCGCCTCGCAACGAGATATCGTCGAGCGCATCGAGCTCTACGATCGCTGGGTCAACGCGACCGTCAACGACCTACGTCAGGCGCTCGGTGAGTCGGCGCAGGATCGGCAACTGTGGTCGCAGATTCGTGATCGATTTTCGAATCGACTCATCGGCACCGTCGATGCCGCCTTCGTACGCACCTTCTTCAGCTCGGTGTCACGTCGCCTCTTCGGCACGCGCGGTGTCGATACCGATCTCGAATTCGCTGCGGTCGATCTCGATCCTCTCGCCGATGCCGAACAAGCCGCCGAACTGCAGCATTACGTCAATCGCGGCGACCTCTCGCTTTTGATCGAAGATTTGCTCGGCGAACTGCCGCTGCGCTGCCGCTGGATCGATTTCGATCGCAGCGTCAGGCACACGACGAGCGATATCGCCGAGGTGCTGCGCAACGGCGGCTTCGGCGAAGCAGATCAGTGCGTACGGCAAATCGAAGTCTTGCGTCCGCTGTTTTTCCAGAGCACCCGAGCCTACCTCGTCGGACGGATCCAACTCGCCGAGGGGTATCTACCGCTGTTGATCGCACTGCAAAACACCGAGCGCGGTATGTTGGTCGATGCCGTCATGCTCGATGAAAGTGATGTCAGTATCGTATTCGGCTTCACCCGCACCTACTTCCATGTCGACCTCGAGCGCGTGGTTGAAACCGTGGTTTTCCTGCGCAAGATCTTGCCGCGAAAACCGCT
>JALRHE010000418.1 GCA_023253235.1 Steroidobacteraceae bacterium | reverse complement strand
TCTGCAGAAACTGCGCTTGCCGATCTATCAGGTCAGTCTGCGCAGTTTCGACGACATACCGCGCTCGATCAGGCGCCTCGGGAAACTGGCGGGTACGGAGTCGGCGGCCGAGGCCGCTGCACGCCAAACTGAAGCGCGTATTGCTGCGTTGCCGAAGAATCCTACTTCTAAGAATGTAGCGAATGCACCCGCTCTGTTTTTCATGATGTGGGATGTGCCGCTCTATACCGTGGGCAGTCGACATTTGATGAACGATGCGATCTTGCGTTGCGGCGCTCGCAATATCTTCGACGATATCGACTTTCCGGCGCCGATCGTCGAGTTCGAAGAAATCAAGAAGCGCAATCCAGATGTGATCTTGATGGGTGCGCCGCCCATTACTTCGCGCGATTGGCGTGAGCGCTGGAGCCAGTTTCCGGCGGTCACGGCGGTTGCTGCGCGGCAGATGATCCATTTTGTCGATGTCCGCCTGACCCGTATGGGGCCGACGGCTATCGATGCGGTACCTGCTCTCTGCGAGCAACTGAAGCCCATGCGCAAAGGAGCGCCGCGTCGATGAATAAACTACGTCCTATCCTCGCGATGATATTGATTGCTTGGACGAGTCAGCTTGCTCGCGCCGATGACATCGATGCCATCGACCGGCTTTCGCCGAAGCAATTCGAGTCGTTTGCCGATGATCTCGTGGCGGCGCTCAGCTACAAGTCGAGCGCACCCGCAGAGCCACTCGGTGTGCTCGGCTTCGATCTTGGGCTCGGCGTATCCCTGGTCCGACTCGAGAACGCGGCATCGTGGGGCGTCGCAACGGGGAGTACCACCGAATATTTGCCTATTCCGAAGGTATCGCTATCGAAGGGCCTACCTTTCGATGTTGATCTGGGTGCGTTCGTCGCAGCAGTACCGAGTAGTAATATTTTGGTCTACGGTGGCCAGTTGCAGTACGCGCTGCTGGCTGGCAATCCCGTGTTACCCGCGGTCGCTGTGCGCGGTGGCGTCACCCGTCTATCGGGCGTCGAACAGCTCGATCTCGAAACGCGTAGTGTCGAGCTCGTCGTCTCCAAAGGTTTGTTCGCATTTACGCCCTACGCGGGCATCGGGCGCGTCTGGGGTGAGGTCACGCCGAATTCGGTGGCCGCTGCGACGTTGCAGTCGCTGTCGCCGACCCAGGATAGAGTGTTCGCCGGACTACAATTTGGTCTCGTGATCGGTAGTCTTTCTCTCGAAGTCGACAAGACCGGCGATGCACTCGGTGCGTCGACCAAGCTCGGTTTGCGGTTCTAACCCGCCATGTCTGGACTCAATCGCGGTTTGGGATTGTGGGCGGGTATCGCGGTCAACGTGGCCAACGTCATCGGTACCGGCGTCTTTCTCAAGACGCGTGTCATGACTTGCAACGTCGACGATCCGATGATCGTCATGGCCGTGTGGCTTGCTGCCGGTCTGTTGTCGCTGCTGGGTGCCTTCTGCTACGCCGAGCTTGCCTCGATGATGCCAGCAGCGGGTGGCGACTACGTCTTTCTGCGACGTGCTTATGGCAAGCCGACGAGTTTTCTCTACGGCTGGACTGTTTTCGCCATCATGAAGACGGGCTCGCAGGCAGCGCTGGCGGTTGGATTTGCCATCTTCATGAACGCCGCGCTCGGCGGAGTGCTCGATCAAGCGTGGCTGACACTGCCGATCGGTGACGGCGTTTCTTTCACGGGGCTCACCGTCGTGGCTCTGTCGGCATTGTGGCTCGTCACGCTGTTCAACTGTGCGTCCGTTTCAACGACGGGTAGTGCCGCCACCGTACTCACGGTGATGAAGGTGTTGACCGTACTCGCCGTCGGTATCGGTGCGTTCACGTTCGGTCAGGGTGATCTCTCGCATCTTTCCGGGTCGGCAAGCGGTGGTAGCTGCGAAGGTGTCGAGGCGAGCGCCATGGGTGGCCTTGCGGGTATCGGCGCTGCGATGCT
>JALRHE010000395.1 GCA_023253235.1 Steroidobacteraceae bacterium | reverse complement strand
GCCGTATCGAACAGACCGCCCGATCTGGCGGTCCGTTCCCACATGCCTTGCAGATGGCGCACGCGCATGAGGCCTTCGATAGCGAGCCCAACTGGGGACGGATGTTGTTGCGCTCCGGCAAGCTCGCCCTGCAACTGCTGAGTGCCGAGTATCCAGAACGCGCTGCGTTCACACCCAAGAATACTTTGATCATCGCTGCGGGCATCTCGAACGGCGGCGCCGCCGTGCTGCAAGCCCTCGACGCGGACGAACAAGAATTTTTCGACGCCGCGGTTGCCTCAGAGCCGAATGTCCACACCGCCGGCGCGCCAGCCCTATACGACTACGCAACCCTGCACGGCGTGCTGCAACCCTGCGCCATACTCGCGGAAAATCTCTCCGAGATACCGCTCGGTATGGTGATCGGCATGAACCTCGCGCGGTACACCGCGTGGTGCGAGCGACTGGCGAAAGACGGGCTCGCCAACGGAGCAGATACCGCCGCTCGTGCGAGCGATGCCCGACAGACGCTATTACGCAGCGGCATCGAGCCTGCCGCCCTGCGACTCGGTGCCGTGAATCTGCAATTCGGTCTGTGGACGTCGGTCGCTGCAACCTACGCACAGAGCTATCTGCGTCGAGACCTGAATCAGCCGGCCTGCACGATCGGTTTCGCGGCAACGGATACCAGCGGACGGCCACGCGAGTTGCAGGCGAATGAGCGCGCCGCCGTTTTCAGCGACGGTACGGGCATCGCCCCAACCGCGGGCATCAACATCGTGGCTCAAGAGACCGACGGCAGTTTTTCGGTGACGAACGCCAGCTCGTACGAAACGGCACAGTGCTTACGCAGCCTGTCTGCGCAGATCAGGAGTAGCACCGACAAATTGAACGTCAGTGGCAAGACCGGTAAGCGCCCGGTGATCGTATTGCATGGCGCGAGCGATGCGCTGATTCCCATCGCCCACACCTCGCGCCGCTACGCCACCTTGGCTGCGCCACGGAACCCAAACTTCCGCTTCCTCGAGATTGCTAGCGGTCAACATTTCGACGCCTTTCTTGCGATACCGGGAATGGAGCCGGGCTTTGCACCCATGCAACCTTTCCTTGATCGTTCGCTGGATGACGTGCATGCGTTTCTGACGCAAGGCAAGGCACTCCCAGCCTCAGGCATACTGCGCTGATATGTTGAGTCTGCTCGGTCTGATACTCGGCCTCGCCCTGCTCGTCTATCTGACGATTCGTGGCGTCGAGCTGCTGATTGCAGCACCGCTTTGCGCCTTGTTCGTGGCCGCCACCAGCGGCATTGCGCCTTTTCCCTCCATGGCTGCAGCAGAAGCACCAGCCTTCACCAGCGCTTACATGGGTGGCTTCGTCGGCTTCATCCAGACGTGGTTCTTCATGTTCCTGTTGGGATCCCTGTTCGGCAAAGTCATGGAAGCCAGTGGTGCCGCAGACTCGGTCGCCTCCTGGATCGTCACCCGAACTGGCGCCAAACATGCACCGCTCGCCGTCGTGTTGGCCTGCGCGGTACTCACCTATGGTGGTGTTTCGCTCTTCGTGGTCGCCTTCTCCGTCTTCCCGATGGCACTGTCGCTGTTCAAAGTCGCCAATCTCCCCCGTCGCTTCATTCCTGCCGCACTCGCCTTCGGCTCGGTGACGTTCACCATGACCTCGGCGGGCTCGCCAGAGATACAGAACTGGATACCCATCAAGTTCTTGGGCACCACACCCTACGCGGCCGCCGAGACGAGTCTCGTCGTCGCCGTCTCGATGGCCATCGGCGGCTACATCTGGCTGCGCGCCATGATTCGTCGCGCCGTTGCCAACGGTGAAACCTTCGAGGCGCGCACAGATGACCCGACCCAGGACATGACCCGCGAGTTGCCTGCGCTATGGCGTGGCGCTGTGCCGTTGCTGGTCGTCTTGGCGGTCTCCTTCGTATGGCACGACTCACTCAAAGAATCCGCTCTCATTCTGGCTCTCGGACTCGGTGTCGTCGCAGCGATCCTGTTACATCTGCCACAGTTGACGGGTCGCTATGGCGATGCGGCAGCGAGCGGCGCGCTCGGCGCATTGATCGCCATTGCCAACACGGCAGCGGTGGTGGGATTCGGTTCTGTCGCCAAGCTCACGCCTGGCTTTCAAGCTGCGGTTGATACGATGACGTCGTTGCCGGGGGAGCCTTTGATCGGCGCCGCGATTGCCGTCTCGGTGATTGCGGGATTGACTGGCTCTGCCTCGGGTGGACAGAGCATTGCGCTGCCCTTGATCGCACCACACTACCTCGACCTCGGTGTCGACCCGGAAGGGCTACATCGGGTCGTGTCGATCTCATCCGGTGCGCTCGATTCCCTGCCGCATAACGGCTACGTCGTCACCACCTTGCGTGGCATCTGCAAAGAAACCTATGCGGCGGCCTATCCTGCTGTCGGCGCCCTGACCGTGATCGTCCCCGCACTCGGCACCGCTCTCGCCGTAGCGCTACTCAGTTTTTAGATAGCCGCTCTCAAAAATCGATCGATCGTCTCAACCCAGGCTTGCGGTTGCTCGTCGACGATGTCGTGAGTACCACCCTGCAGTTCGGCATAGGCGAAATAATCCGGCCTCAGCTGCCAAGCGCGACGGGTCGACTCGTAAAGATCTTCGCCGGTATTCGTGAACATCAGCGTCGGTACCGTGAGCTCACGTAGCACGCTCTCGAGATCCGCACTGATCACGAGCGGAAACGCCTTCCAGTTCGTCGCACCGCGGTGCAGCGCTTCGACGGTGTAGCG
The DNA here is from genome assembly GCA_023253235.1 of Steroidobacteraceae bacterium. Lineage (GTDB taxonomy): Bacteria > Pseudomonadota > Gammaproteobacteria > Steroidobacterales > Steroidobacteraceae > UBA964. Next base: position 2,718 of record JALRHE010000395.1, on the reverse strand, counting down.
ATGCATCAAATGGATGTCGGTCCAACCGGGCGTGGCACGCAATCGCGTTTCCCAAGCTTTTAGTAGGTGCGAACCATCGAGCTGTGGTTCTTTGGGTCCGAAGTAAAAACTCGCAAAGTGCTTACGCTCAGCCTCACCCAACAAAGGGAAGCCGTTTAGTACGAGTCTCTCGACGACGCCCGGATGACGCCGCGCATACACCGAGCCCAATACCGCGCCGGTATGGTGACCGACGATGCTCGCTCTCGACCATTGCATGCCGTTGAGCACGGCGTCGATGATGCTGGCGAAGTCCTCGAGCGTCGCTCCTTCGGGTGGCACATCGGACATGCCGAACCCCGGCATGTCCGGCGCGACGACACAGTAGCCTAGTGCCGCTAGCAGCGGCATCGCTGCATCGAACTGGGTTCCCGACAAGGGCGACTGGTGCAAGAGCAGCAACCGTCGGCCGCCGCGGGAACCGATGAGTCGATAATGCACTTGCCCGGTGTGCCCATCGAAGTAGCCGCGACGGATGCGTGATTGGATATCCATCGCCCGAGTCTACCGCCCACCGGCTACCGATTCGCCCTACAATCCGCCGAGGCTACCTCTGTGTGAACATGAGCACGAATTCATCTACCCCCGCGACTCCGATGTCGCGTGTCGTCGTCGCGGCCTCCACTGGCACGGTCTTCGAGTACTACGATTTCCTGCTCTACGGCAGTCTCGCCACCTTCTTCGGCGCGCTGTTCTTTCCGCCGGGCAACGAGACCGCGGCACTGCTAGCGAGTCTGGCGACTTTCGGTGCGGGATTCGCCATTCGCCCCTTGGGAGCACTCATCTTCGGACGATTGGGTGATCGCGTTGGCCGCAAGAAAACCTTTCTCATCACGATCGTGCTGATGGGGCTCTCGACGGCGCTCGTTGGCGTGTTACCTGACTTCGAGACGATCGGCTGGTGGGCGCCCGCGCTGCTCGTCACGCTGCGACTCATTCAAGGTCTTGCGCTCGGCGGTGAGTACGGCGGGGCCGCGATCTACATCGCCGAGCACTGTCGCAGCGATCGACGCGGCTTCTTCACGAGCTGGATTCAGACGACAGCTACCATCGGACTCGTGCTCTCCTTGCTCGTGATCGTGGCTTGTCGCCTGCTCTTGGGCGACGAGGAGTTTCGCGCTTGGGGCTGGCGCCTGCCATTCTTGCTCTCGGTCGTCTTGCTCGCGCTGTCGGTCTACATCCGAGTGCATATCGCTGAATCGCCGCTGTTCGAGGAGCTCAAGCGTAAGGGCGAACTCGCCGAGTCGCCGATCAAAGAAAGTCTGCTCTCGAGCGAACATCGCGCCAGCATGATCGGCGCCATCATCGTGGCAGCCGCCATGGCACTCAGCTGGTACACGGCGCAGTTCTATTCGCTCGTCTTTCTACAAACGGCCTTGCTGATCGATACGGCGACCGCCTCGGCGCTCATCGTGCTAGCACTGGTGCTGGGCATCGCGGTCTATGTGGCTGCAGGCGCCCTGTCGGATCGAATCGGGCGGCGGCCTGTCATTCTCGCCGGCATGCTGCTGACCGCGCTCACCATCATGCCCGCCTATCGCGGCATGCTCACGCTGGCCAATCCCGCACTCGATAGTGCGCAGCGCGAGGCGCCCGTTGTCGTCGTGGCGCCACCGACTCGATTTGATCCCTTCGCCGATCCCAAAGAACTCGACGAGGCGACCAAGGCTCGTGATTATCTCGCCAAGCGCGGTATCTCGTATTCGAACGAATCACCTGCAGCAAACGTCGTCGATCGACCGACGTTGATCATCCGCATCGCCGATCGCGAACTCGAAGGCTTCGATCGAGACGCACTCGCCGCTGCGCTCACCGCAGCGGGTTACCCCGAACGGTCGGCCGTCAAACCGCTGCAGCGCGTGAGCGATCTGAACGTCACTCATTGGAGTCTCGTCGGACTCATACTGGTGATGATCATCGGTGCCGGTCTCACTTGTGGTCCGGGCGCAGGATGGCTAGCTGAGGCATTTCCGACCCGCATTCGATACACGGCGCTGTCAGTTCCCTATCACCTCACGAGCGCATGGTTCGGCGGCTTCATGCCGCTGACGGCCGCCTGGCTCGTGGCCCGCTCCGGTGATGTACTCGCCGGTCTCTGGTATCCCGTCGCTGTCATGGCGATTGCCTTCGTACTCGCATTGAAGTTCGTCCCCGAGACTCGAGGACGCGAGTGGTAAATCGACAATGGGTGTTGGCCGCAAGACCCGAAGGGCCGGTCAAACATAGCGACTTTCGACTCATCGAAACGCCGCTACGCCCGCTTGCCGACGGCGAGTTTCGAATCCGCACGCGCTATCTCGGCGTCGCCGCCGTGATGCGCGGTTACATGCTGAACAGCGAGAAGTTCGAACGGCCGCTCGCGATCGGCGATGTGATGCACGGCCGCGGTGTCGGCGAAGTGGTCGAGTCGCGCAATCCGGCCTGGGCGGTCGGCGAGATCGTGCAAGGCAAGCTCGGCTGGCAGGACTATGCTATTGCCGATGGATCCGATTATTTTTTGATGTTCAAGGTTAGGCAACGTCGTGTGCCCATATCGACTGCGCTCGGCGTGCTCGGCCTGACCGGCTTCACGTCGTATCTCGGCCTAGTCGACATCGGCGCGGTGCGCGCCGGCGATCGCGTGTTGGTGTCGGGCGCTGCGGGTGGCGTCGGTTCGAACGTCGGACAAATCGCGCGCAT
>JALRHE010000038.1 GCA_023253235.1 Steroidobacteraceae bacterium | reverse complement strand
TAAGCCGTCGAGCAATTCGGGAGTTTTTCTCGTGTTGTACGAATCGAGTGTGACGAATATCTCGCCGTAGCCGGCCGACTCGTTGCGTTGAATATGGTTGTAGTAGATCTGTGGATTGCCACGACCAAGATTGGTGAAAACGGACTGTACACCCGGCAGTTTGTCGAGCTCGGCTTCGACGAAACGCAGCGCGCGGTCGGTCTCGGCGAGGCTCGTGCCCGTCGGTGTATCGACCTGTACCAAAAATTGCGGTGTATCTGCTTTGGGGAACAAGCTCGATCCGAGTACGGGTACGAGCAGGAACGAGAGCAACAATGAGCCGCCGATCGCCGCAGCGACGGTTGCCTTGGGTCTAGCGAGGCAGTAGTGCAGCGCGGGTCGGTAATAGCGATGGATCGCATCCATGATGCGCTGCAGCAGCCGATTCGAGTGACCGACATCCTCGTCACGCAGCATGCGAGAGGCGAGGAAGGGAATGATGAAGAGTGCGATCAGCAGCGAGCCGACGACCGTCGCGACGACCGCTGTCGGTAACACACGGATGAATTTACCGGCAGTGCCCGGCAGGGCCATCAGCGGCAAGAAAGCGAAGATCAGCGTAGCGGTGCAGCCGACAATGGCGAGAAAAATCTGCCGCGTTCCGAGAATCGCGGCGCGCGTGCGGTCATAGCCAAGACGCAAGTGTCGAGCGATGTTCTCGACCGCCACGATCGAGTCGTCGACCAATAAGCCGAGCGCCACTACGAAGCCGGCGATCGAGAGTTGGTTGAGTGAATAGCCAAGAAAGTGCAGCACTGCGATGCCGAAGGCGAGCGACAGTGGGATCGAGATCATAACGATACCGGCTGCGTGCAGACCTAGGGGCAGTAGGGTAATCAGCACGAGAGCGATGGCGATGCTGAAGTCGATGTAAAGACGATTGAGTCGAGATTCGACGTTGCGCGATTGGTCGAAGCCGAGCTCCAGTTTCACTCGCTTCGGCAAACCCGATTCGAAGCGTGCGACGGCGTCACCGAGAGCCTTGCGAACCTGCAGGATGTTCTGGCCTTCTTTCATATTGGCCGTGACGAATACGGCGCGCTGGCCGTTGTATCGACCGACGTGACCCCATTGGCCCTCGGCCCAACGTACCTCCGCAACATCGCGCACTCGTACGATACGACCACCTTCGGAGCTGACGACCGTATCGCGTACCTGCTCGAGATTTTCGTACGAGCCCGTGCTCTTGACGGTAAAGCTGCGCGAACCGACATCGATGATGCCGGCGGGGATGTTTGCGTTTTCGCTATCGAGCGCTTGGATGACTCTGGCCGCGTTCAGTTTGAGATCGGCGAGACGCTCCATATTCACTTCGATCCGCAATTCGCGCGGCGGATAAGCCCAGCTTTCCGAAGTGCGAATTCCCGGTACGCCCTTCAATACGTCTTTCAACGCACGCGCATGATCTTCGAGTTCGCGATAGGGAGCTTCGGTCGAGACCAAAGCGTATTGAACGATGTTGACGAGCCCGGGGCTGAACTTGCGGATACTGATTTGGCGAAGTTCGGCGGGCAGATTGGGTCGTAGCGCGTTGACCTCGCGCAAGACCTCGTCATATTTCTTGTTTGCGTCGGTGTAGGCCTCGAATTCGACGATGGTGAACGAGACGCCATCGGCGATCACCGTTTCGAGCTGTCGAACGTCGTCGAGTTCCGAGAGTCGATCTTCGAGCGGTTTGGCGACGAGGCGCTCGAGATCTTTGGGGTCCGCACCCGGCATGATCGCAGCGATATCGAAACCCGAGATGCGAAACGACGGATCCTCTTCGCGTGGTATGGAGATGAACGCGTAAATGCCCATCGCCACGAGACAGAGAAAGGCCACCAGGGTGAACTGATAGCGCTTGATCGGAAACTCGAGTATCGACACGGTACGCCCCTAGTTAGCTTCGGTCGTGACGGGGCTGATGCGTTCACCATCGACGAGATAAAGAGCGCCCTCTGTGACGAGCGCCGTACCGATGGCAAGTCCACTCGAGAGCGCGACGGCATCGCCATCGATGAAGGCCACCTGCACCTCGCGCTTGCGAGCGACGGCGCCGTCCACGACGAATACTTGAGCCACATTTCCATCGCCTTCGACGAGAGCGGCGATCGGTATGTACGTCAGGCTGGAGGCGCTCGCGGCGGCGGGTGTGATCTGCAGCTTGGCGACGAAACCGGTCGCCAGTTTGATATCGGAGGGAACTTCGAAGTGCACTTCGATCGGGAATAGACCGTTGCGTGGATCTGCTGCAGCCGAAACCTCGTGCACCTTGCCCGTGAAAATCCGCCCGGGATAGGCATCGAGACGAATCTCCGCTCGATCACCCACGTTGATGCGGACGAGATCGCGATCGGAGACTGCTGCACGAACGACGTGCCCTCGCTCGCTGCTGCCGAGCACGATGATCGGTTGCCCCGGGGGAACGAGCTCTCGCTCCTCGGCTAGTTGACGTAGGATCACGCCGTCTCGAGGAGCCACGATGGTCGACTGACCCAAGTTGAAGCGAGCTGCATCGCGAGCCGCGGCTGTGACGGCCGCTTGGGTGCGCAGGTTCTGCAGGGCTTCTAGGCTGATCACCTGATCGGTGTGTAAACGTTCGCCTCGTTCGAGATCGCGCGCTGCCTTGTCAGCCACTTGCTTGGCTTGCTGGAACTGCGCGTTGATTTCCGTGAGCTCGAGTTCTGCGAGGAGTTGGCCTTGCTTGACGGACTGTCCCTCTTGCACCGCGATCCGACGGATGATGCCGCCCGTCTTGAACGACAGACGCATTTCGTCGCGTGCTGCGACGATGCCATTGGTTTTGAGGCTGGCGATGGCGGGGCCGCTCGACGCGATACCCGTACGTACCGGCGTGCCCTGATCGTCAGTAGGGTCCGACGGCGCGGCGCCACAGGCACTCAAGAGCAGAACCAGCATTAACGGTGTCAGATGTTTCACGAGCGGGGGGCTCCGGTGGCGTAATCGAGGTCGGCTTGTCGTGCGAGCAATTCGAAACGCACGGCGTTCAGATTCAACTCAGCGGCGGTGAGGCTGGTGCGCGCATCCAAAAATTCGACCTGACTGATCACCCCTTCGTCGCGTTTACGACCCGCGATACGAAAGGCAGCACGAGCCGCGGTGGCGCGCGCTTCAGCCACTTGCAGTGAGGCCTCACTCGTCTGCAAACGATCGAGCGCGTGTTGTACTTCGAGTGCAATCTGTTGCGCGAGCTG
>JALRHE010000346.1 GCA_023253235.1 Steroidobacteraceae bacterium | reverse complement strand
CTACCAAAGAAGGGGTCGTTGGCGAGTTGGGATCTCTCAAGCGATTCAAGGAGGATGCCAAGGAAGTCAAGAACGGCATGGAGTGCGGTGTGACGGTCAAGAACTTTAATGATATCAAGGCTGGTGATGCATGGCATGGCTGACGACAACGTGCTCTTCACGCATAGCACGGCACTCTTCAAGAGCTTGCAAGATCTGCGCAAACCCTTTGAGGTCATGCCCTATCCTGGTAGCAAGCACGCCTTGATGCGCTTCCCGAACACGGGACCACACGGTTACGACACCGTCGCTCGATTCTTCGCGCGCACGCTGCAGGAGAACACCCCATGCCGCCCTTGAGTCCGCTCCTGCGGAGCAATCGTCGTTGGGCCGAGCGCATGACGACGGAAGATCCTCATTTCTTCGAGAAGCTCGTCGGTCAACAGTCGCCCGATTTTCTCTGGATCGGCTGCGCCGACAGTCGCGTACCGGCCAATGAAATCGTCGGTTTGCTTCCGGGCGAGCTCTTCGTGCATCGCAACGTGGCCAACGTCGTCGTCCACACCGATCTCAATTGCCTGTCGGTGCTGCAGTACGCCGTCGATGCACTACAGGTCGAGCACGTGATCGTCTGCGGGCACTATGGCTGCGGCGGCGTGCAGGCAGCCTGGAAGAACATCCGCCTCGGCCTCATCGACAACTGGCTGCGTCACGTCCAGGACGTGATGAAAAAACATCGCAGTCGCCTCGACAAGCTACCGACCGAAGAGGCGCGCCTACGCGCGTTGTGCGAACTCAACGTGATCGAACAGGTGCTGAACGTCGGCCAGACGACCATCGCCCAAAATGCTTGGGACGCAGGCAAGCCGCTGCAGGTCCACGGTTGGATCTACGATCTACACGATGGCTTGCTGCGCGACCTGAAGGTCACGCTGCGCAATGCGAGCGAATTCGAGGTCGTCTATCAGCGTGTTGCCGACGGTGACGACTCGATCCTTACGGCATCTTGATCTTGCTGCCGAGGCTCTGACCGAGCGCCGCTCCACCCTCGGGAACGACGATGCGCGAAGCCGCTTCGCGACGCATTTGCTGCGCTTCTTCGATCGCCTCTTCGAGCGCGCGACGGACCGCTTCCGGAAAGCGCTCGATCGCCGTGGCGAGATCGGGCGCTTCGATCTCAAATCCGAGCGGCAGCACACCGCCGGGGGTCATCAGCTGAGTCTGACCCATGTAGATCACGGGACGCGAGGCGTCCGCCGAACCATCGGGCAACACCGGCGTCATACGACGTACCGTACCGGCACGACGATCGGTGAAAACTTCCTCGCGGTAGAGGCTCTCGGTTTCGAGTTTGATCTCCGGCAGACCGGGTTCTTGCATGCTCATGATCGCGTTCCCTTAATGTTGTCTTCGGCAATGTTCGCCATGGTAGCCGGTTGTCCGTGCTGGCGGATAAGCACTTTGCGGCGGAAGAAGCGCAGGTAACCGGCTGGCCCCATACGCGATCCACCCATGCCCGAGAGTTTGAAGGAATGTTTTTCCATCTCGTGGCACATCGCCGTGAGTGAACCGTCGTTGAGACTGATACCACCGGCATCGATCTGACGACCGATGGCCTCCGCCTCCTCGAGACTGCCCGCGATCACGCCGGCCGAGAGACCATAGACTCCGTCATTGGCGAGCTCGATAGCCTCCTCGATGCGATCGAAGGGCATCACCGGAATCACCGGACCGAAAGTCTCTTCGCTCATGATCTGCATGCCGTGATGCACATCGACGAGCACCGTCGGTCGCAGCCACTTACCGCCGTGGTCTTCGATCTGACCACCACAGAGCACCTTGGCTCCTTTGGCCACGGCATCGGCCAACTGAGCGGCCACCGTGTCGGCTTGCTTAGCGAAAATAAACGGCCCGATCGTACCCGAGTGCATATCCGGCCAATTGGGCGATATCACGCTCGCCTTCTCGACGAGGCGCTTCACGAAGGCATCAAAGATTCGACGGTCTACGTAGACGCGTTCGAGACTCTGGCAAGCCTGGCCGGTGGCCAGACACGTCGCGCGCAGCGCGACATCGGTCGCTCGCTCTAGATCGGCCGAGGCGGTGACGATGAGCGGGTCGTTGCCGCCCAACTCGAGAAAGGCCGGGATGAAATGACGCGCCGCGTTGGCCGCCACCTGCCGACCGGTGGCCACACTGCCTGTGAAGCACACGACATCGGATCGCTCGACCAACTGCTCGCCGGTGGCGCGACCCCCCGGCTGGATGTGAAACACGTCGGCGAGTTCTGGGACCGCTGCGATCGACTGCATCGCCGGGACCACGAAACGCGGCGTGACCTCACTCGGCTTGACGAACACGGCGCAGCCCGCGAGCAGGGCTGGCACGGCATCGATGAAACACAGCGACACCGGAAAATTCCACGGACTGATGATGCCGACGAGACCGTAGGGGACGTACTGTGAGCGGTAGCTGATCGTCGGCAACGTCGGCGAACGCAGCTCCTCTTCCGCGGCCAGTGTCGGGACCAGTTGAGTCCAGCGATCGATCATGCCGGTGACGGACTGCACTTCGCTGGTGGCGATGAGATAGCGACCCGTATCGATCGAAAGCGCACGGGCGATTTCACCTTGCCGCGCCACCCACTCGCCGCGCCAACGTCGCAGGATCTCGATGCGCTCGGCCAAAGGCCGTGCCGCCCAGACGCGTTGCGCCTTGCGCAATCGTGCGAGGGTCGTCGCCAATTCCTCGGCGCTCGGCGCATTGAATCGATAATCGATCTCGCCACTGCGCGGATTGCGTACTTCGATCAGTTCACCGGTAGCCACTTCGAATCACCATCGTTCGTCAAAACCCGACGTCTATCTTGCGCGCCCAACACCACGCTGCAAAGCCTCGATGAAAGGCTGGTCCGCTTCGAGGATGTCCTGCTGATGCAACTGTTCGATCGGCACCCATTTGAGCGCCTGCCCATCGAGTGGCTGTGGCTCACCGACGTAGTCGGTGACCACAAAGCAATGCAAGGTCAGTGGCTTCTCGTCGGGTGCATTCGTGATGTCGAGCACCCACTCGAACTTGCGCAAGTCGATGCCGAGCTCCTCGCGCAATTCGCGCTGCAGTGCCTCGCTCGGGCTTTCACCCTCTGCAAGCTTGCCGCCCGGAAACTCCCAGCGGCCCGCCAGAACCTTGCCCGGCGGGCGCTGCGCGATCAGCACGAGCCCCGTCGAATCGAGCAGGGCTCCAGCGACCACGCGCACTCGATCAGACCTGCAGGACGCCGTGGCAGCTCTTGTACTTTTTACCCGAGCCGCAGGGACAGGGTTCGTTTCGGCCGACCTTGCGCTCGGCGCGAACCTGCGGGATCGCCGAGGGCGGCGGTCCTTGCTCGGCCGCACCCGGCTCCGGTGCCGCCAGAGCCGACTGCGCCTCCGCATGCTGCGCCTGCAAAGCGGCGAGCAAGCGTCGCTGACGCTCTTCTTCTTCGCGTTGCAGATCGGCTTCGCTGCGAATCTCGATGCGCATCAATACCGATGCCGTATCGAACTTGACGCGATCGAGCATGCTGCTGAAGAGCTCGTAAGCCTCGCGCTTGTACTCGTAGCGGTAGTCTTTCTGCGCGTAGCTGCGCAGATGGATGCCCTGCCGCAGATAGTCCATAGCAGCCAAGTGCTCACGCCAGTGCTGATCGAGCGTGCGCAGCATGATGTCTTTTTCGAGCTGGTGCATGAGCTCGGCGCCGTAACGCTCGGCTTTCGCGTTGTAGTTGGCAGCGACCGCATCTTGCAGACGCTTGCGCAGCGTCGGCTCGTCGAGATCGGGCTCGGCTGCAAGCCAACCCTTCGGATCGACATCGGTCGCGAAATCCTTGCGGATGCTGTCGCGCAAACCATCGAGATCCCAATCCTCGTGCGGCACGTTGCGCGGTAGCGCCTCGTCGAGCACACGCGAGAGCACATCTTCCTGGATACCGCGTACGGCCGTCGCCGTATCCGCAGCACCCATGATCTCGGTGCGCTGCTGGTAGATCACCTTGCGCTGGTCGTTGGCGACATCGTCGAACAACAACAGCTGCTTGCGGATATCGAAGTTGTGCGACTCGACCTTGCGCTGTGCCATCTCGATACGACGGCTCAGCATGCGACTTTCGATGACCTCGCCTTCCTTCATACCCGCGGCGGATAACAGCCGCTTGGTGAAGTTCGGATCCCCGAAGATGCGCATCAGGTTGTCTTCCATCGAGAGATAGAAGCGCGAGGATCCCGGGTCACCTTGACGGCCGGAGCGGCCGCGCAATTGATTGTCGATGCGACGTGACTCGTGTCGCTCGGTGCCGATGATGTGCAAGCCGCCGGCGGCAAGCGCCTGATCGTGTCGCGCTTGCCACTCACTCTTCACGCGCTCGCGATCGGCTTCGGTCGCCGTATCCGGCAGGGCATGCAGCTCGGCCTCGAGGCTACCGCCCAACACGATGTCGGTTCCGCGACCGGCCATGTTGGTCGCGATGGTGACTGCACCTGGTCGCCCCGCTTGCGCGACGATCTGGGCTTCGCGCTCATGCTGCTTGGCGTTGAGCACTTCGTGCGGGATGTTCTCTTTCTTCAAGACACCCGAGAGCAACTCCGAAGTTTCGATGGAGGTGGTACCCACCAACACCGGCTGCGAGCGGGTCACGCAATCACGGATGTCTTCGACGATGGCCTTGAATTTATCGGCCTGAGTCAGGTGCACGAGATCTGCGTGATCCTTGCGAACCATCGGTCGGTGCGTCGGAATGACGTTCACCTCGAGGCCGTAGATCTGCATGAACTCGGGTGCCTCGGTGTC
>JALRHE010000318.1 GCA_023253235.1 Steroidobacteraceae bacterium | reverse complement strand
GGAAGAGCCTGAGAAATATTGGGCGCGATCTCCTTTGTCGCTCGTCGGCAAGGTGCGAACGCCGACCTTGATCATTACCGGTGAGCAAGATTGGCGCACCCCCATGAGCGATTCCGAGCAGTATTTCCAAGCGCTGCAACTGCAGGGAGTGCCGAGTGCACTGATGCGCTTGCCTGAGGCGAGTCACGGATTCGGTAGGCCGAGCCAGTGGCTCGCCGCCATACAAGGAACGATCGGCTGGTACGACTCGCATCGCTTGAATCGCTGAAACGGGGGAGTGTCATGAAGCAATCGCGACAGAGGGTGGGTACGTGCATTCTCGTTGCCGTTGTCGGCAGCAGCTTCATGTTGACTTCATATTCGGCTACGCCCGCAGGTTATGCCGACGTGGATCGTGTGATGCAGGACTTTCTCATCCGCGAGAATGTACCTGGCGGTGCCTGGGGCATCATCGTAGACGGACGGCTCGTGCACGTCGGTGTTCACGGTCTTCGCGACGTGGCCGCAGGTGCCGAAGTCAAAAGCGATAGCGTTTTTCGCATCGCGTCGATGACGAAGAGCTTCACTGCGATGGCGATTCTGCAGTTGCGTGATGCCGGGCTCCTGTCGCTCGATGATCCCGCAGAAAAATACGTGCCGGAGTTGAGTCGTTGGCGCTATCCAAGCAGCGACTCACGAAAGTTAACCCTCCGCGATTTGCTAACCCACTCGGCGGGATTCCCGGAAGACAACCCTTGGGGTGATCAGCAGCTGGCGATCAGTGAGGATGAGTTCACGGCGCTGTTGCGGCAAGGCATGCCGTTCTCCAACTCGCCGGGTGTTGCCTTCGAGTATTCCAACTACGGCTACGCCTTGCTCGGTCGGATCGTCTCGACTGTCTCGGGTATGCCTTACCCGAAGTACGTGCAGCAAAGAATTTTGCAGCCGCTCGGCATGACCTCGACGACACTCGAGCCGAGTGCCGTGGACGATGCGCGTCTTGCTCGAGGGTATCGATTCGAAGACGGTCAATGGAAACTCGAGCCGCAGCTCGCCGACGGTGCATTCGGTGCGATGGGTGGCATGTTGACCTCGCTCGATGATCTTGGCCGCTATGTCGGTCAGTTCCTTGCCGCTTATCCGCCGCGCGATGATGTGTCGAGTGGCCCCATCGCACGTTCGTCATTACGAGAGATGCAACAGATGTGGCGGTTGCGGCCAGCGTCGATCACGGTGAGCAAAAGTGGGCAGCCACAGCTCAACGTGACGGGGTATGGGTACGGACTGCGCATCAGTCAAAGCTGCGAGTTTTCGCACATCGTCGCCCACTCTGGTGGGCTGCCCGGTTTTGGTTCGCAGATGCGTTGGCTACCGGAATACGGCGTTGGAATCATCGCGCTCGGTAATCGCACTTACACTCCCTGGGGTGGGGCACTCGATGAGGCCATCACTGCGCTGGCGCGCACGGGCGAACTCAAGCCGCGCTCAATCGAGCCATCGCCGGAATTGCAGTCGGCACGAGCGGGCGTCGAGAGCTTGGTGGCGAAGTGGGACGACACCACTGCGCGTGAGCTTGCGGCGATGAATCTCTATCTCGATCGTTCACTCGAACGCCGGCGTGCCGAGTTCGCGCAATTGAACCAAGAGCTCGGCGCCTGTCGCAGTCGACCGGGTTACGTCAGTATCGAAAATCGCCTACGGGGCGATTGGTTGTTCGATTGCGAGCGTGGCACGTTGCGGGCGTCGGTCACGTTGTCGCCCACGATGCCACCGAAGGTTCAGCATCTCGAAGTGCGTCGCGGAACGGCTCGCGATGAGCGGCCGCCCGCGAGCTGTCAGTTCGCGCCCGAATAGTAGAGCGGGGCGCCGGGGCCGATCGGTAGACCAAAACCTAGCCACAGACCGAACATCAACGACCATCCGATCAGGAAGGTCATCGAGTAGGGCAGCATCACGGCCACCACCGTGCCGAGTCCGGCGCGCGATTCGTATTTTTGGAAGAACGCGATGATCAAGGCAAAGTAGCTGAGCATCGGCGAGATGATGTTGGTCACGCTATCGCCGACGCGATAGGCCGTTTGGGTCAGCTCCGGTGAATAACCGAGCAACATGAACATCGGTACGAACACCGGTGCCATCAAAGCCCACTTTGCCGAGGCTGAACCCATCATCAGATTGACGGTGGCCGTGAGCAATATGAAGAGGGCGAACAGGGGCACTGCCGACAGGCCGAGTGCTTTGAGTCCCTCAGCGCCGTTCACCGCCATGATCAGGCCGAGTTGAGTCCAATTGAATAGCGCCACGAATTGGGCGGCGAAGAAGACGAGTACGAGGTAGCCGCCCAGCGTCGACATGCTCTCGCTCATACCTTTGACGATATCGGCATCGCTACGGATCGTGCCGGCACCGATGCCGTAGGCAACGCCGCTGACCACGCCGAAAAGAAAGATGATCGCTACGACACCCGAGAGTAGCGGGGAGTTGAGAAGTTCGCCTGTGCCAGGATCGCGCAAGAATCCGCCACCGGGCACTGATCCGATGGGCAGCATCGACCAGATAATGGTTAGCGTCAGCGCGAGGCTCGCAACGCCCGCATAGCGAAGACCGCGACGCTCGGGTAACGACAGTTCGCTCGTCGAGGGGCTGTCTGCCGAGCCATCTAGGGCGTTTTTGTTGCTGTCGGCGAAACGTTTTTCGGTGAAGCGTTCGGTGACGAACCAACCGAGCAGCGTAATGACGGGCGTCGAGGCGGCCAGGAAGTACCAATTGGCGAGCGGACTGACGGTGTAGCTCGGGTCTACGATCCGAGCGGCTTCTTGCGACAGGCCAGCGAGCAGAGGGTCGATGGTTCCGATCAAAAGATTGGCCGAGTAGCCACCAGAGACACCGGCGAAGGCGGCTGCCATGCCGACGATCGGGTGGCGACCCGCCGAGTGGAAGATCAGACCGGCGAGCGGGATCAATAAGACGTAACCGATTTCACTCGCCATGTTCGACATGACGCCAGCGAATACGATGATCGGTGTGAGCCATTGTCGCGGTGCTGCGAGCACGAGCTTACGCAGCGCAGCGCCGATCAACCCGGAATGTTCGGCGACGCCGATACCGATCAAGGCGACGAGCACCGTGCCGAGCGGTGCGAAGCCGGTGAAGTTGGTGACGAGATTCGTCAGGATTCGGTGCAGACCTTCCAGGCTCAGTAGGTTGACGGGCGTGACCGTTGCGCCCGTGGTCGGGTGCTGGACGGATATCCCCAGTTGCGTGGCGACGAACGAGGCCACGACGACGATCAGCGCCAACAAAGCAAAGAGCGATGCCGGATGGGGCAGGGCGTTACCAGCGCGCTCGACGGTATCGAGGAAGCGATCCATCGCTGTTTTTTTCGGATTCGTCATGGCGTCGGTCAGCCTCCGGTCGATGCAATCGTTTGCGGTGACAAGCCTGCCTCTTGCAGGGTTGCCTCGAGTTGTTGGGTATGTTCGGCGTCGCGAGTCTCGATGGTGAAGTCGAGATCGGCATCTTTGATGGGCACGTCGAGGAAAAGTCGATGATGGGCGACGTCGACGATATTGCCACCGGCGCCGCCGATCAGCGTGGCGATACGCGCCAGCGTGCCCGGTTGATCGGCGCTCTCGAAACGGAAAGTCACGAGACGACGCTCACGTACGAGCTGACGTTGCAGCACGATCCCAAGTAAGCGTGTATCGATATTGCCGCCGCACAAGACGAGACCCACTTTCTTGCCTTTGAAGCGCTCGGGATACGCCAATACGGCTGCAAGCCCGGCGGCTCCAGCACCTTCGACGACGGTTTTCTCAATCGACACCAACAGGCTGATGGCATTTTCGATCGCCGAGTCGTCGATCAGAAGGATGTCGTCCACCAGTTCGCCGATGATCGCTTGGGTCAAGCGCCCCACATTCCGTACGGCGATACCTTCGGCGATGGTTCGCTCGGCAAAGGTCGGACTCGTACCCTTGATGGCGGCATACATGCTGGGAAAGGCCCGCGTCTGTACGCCAATGAGTTCGATGTTGGGCTGCATGGCCCGCGCTGCGATCGCCATGCCAGCAAGCAGGCCTCCGCCGCCGATCGGGACGCAGAGCATCTCGAGGTCGGGGACATCCTCGAGCATCTCGAGTGCAATCGTGCCTTGGCCCGCGATGATGTCGGCATCGTCGTAGGGATGCACGAAAACGAGATGTTCTGCCTTGGCGATTTCGTGCGCATGCTGTTCCGCGTCGGTCAGTTGAGCGCCATGCAGGATGACACGTGCCCCGTGAGCGCGAGTCTGCTGAACTTTGTTGAAGGGCGTATTTGCCGGCATGACGATGGTGGCCGGTATACCGAGACGACTGGCGTGGAACGCAACGCCTTGGGCATGGTTGCCCGCCGACATGGCGATGACACCCCGTTCCCGTTGCTCTTCATTCAGGCTGCGCAGCTTGTTGAGCGCACCACGCTCCTTGAACGATGCGGTGAACTGGTGATTCTCGAACTTCAACCACACTTCAGCGCCCGTCAGCGCTGACAACGTCCGCGAGCGCCTGCAGGGTGTGCGCTCGAGTTGATCGCCGAGCGTCTTCGCGGCGTTGACGATATTTTCGAAGGTGATTGGCATGCCATCATGATACCGTTGCAGTCCTGTTTCTGCGCTGCAGACCGTTGCTTTAGCTCTTACCGATGACCGCGTCCTCCGATTCCCGTCTAGCCCGCTGGCGCCAGTCGACACTGGCCCCCTTTGGTCAGAAGGTCTTCGCCGTTTTCTGGTGGGCGTCGCTCGTATCTTCTCTCGGTAGTTTGATTCAGACCGTCGGCGCATCCTGGCTGATGGCGACCATCGCACCCTCGCCCGATCAGGTCGCCCTCGTCCAAACCGCTGGCACATTGCCATTCTTTTTTCTGTCGCTGATCGCTGGCGCCTACGCCGATACCCACGATCGTCGGTGGGTCATGATCCTGTCGCAGTTATTGATGTTGCTGGCATCGATCTCGCTGGCGGTATTCGCGATCTTGGGTTGGCTGACACCGATCTGGTTGTTGACCTTCACATTTCTGATCGGCTGCGGCACCGCCGCGTTTGCTCCAGCGTGGCAGGCTTCCATTGCCGATCAGGTCCCACGCGCACAGATTCCGGCTGCCGTGATGGCCAACGCGGTGGGGTTCAACCTGGCGCGTAGCGTCGGTCCTGCGATCGGTGGCGTCATCGTCGCCAGCGTCGGCGCGGCTGCGGCGTTCGTGATCAACGCGCTGTCCTACATCGGGATGTTGAGCGCGTTGCTGTGGTGGCGTGCACCGAAGAACGAGAACCCGTTGCCACCCGAGCCGTTGTTTGGCGCAATCGCCGCCGGTATTCGCTACGTGCGCTTGTCACCGCATCTGACGGCGATTCTGATCCGCGCCGTGTTGTTTACTGTGCCGATCTCCGCGGTACCGGCGCTGATGCCCGTCGTAGCGCGTGACTTATTGGCGGGGGGCGCGCCGACCTACGGTATCTTGCTCGGCGGATTCGGTATCGGTGCGATGATGGGGGCGCTCTCCAGCAGTGCGCTGCGCAGTCGTTTCTCGAGCGACGCCTTGTTGCGCTGGATCTGTGCGGTCGCCACGGTGGCGATGATCATCATCGCGCAAAGTCATCATGCGATCGTCACGTTGCTTGCTCACGTGCTGGCGGGCTCCGTGTGGACGCTGGGGCTTGCCAACCTCAACATCGCCATGCAGTTGTCGTCGCCGCGTTGGGTGACTGGTCGAACCCTCGCGCTGTATCAAACGTTCGCTTTTGCTGGCCTCGCACTCGGCAGTTGGTTGTGGGGACACTTGGCAGCTGCCCATGGTCTGCGAGAGATACTGACGGTCGCCGGCGTGTCTTCTTTGAGCACCTTTCTGGTTGCGCGGTGGTTGCCGGTTTCGATCGCGCGCATGGGTTCGCTCGACCCGCAGACTGTGCCGATCGTCGATCCGCCGGCTGTCGAGCTCGATCCTGCATCAGGTCCCATCGTCATCGAGATCGAATATCGCGTATCCGATGAGAACGCCCGTCAGTTCGTTGCGGTAGCACACGAACTGGGGCGTCGTCGTCGTCGTGATGGGGCGTATCGTTGGTCGCTGTGCCAGAGTCTCGATGACCCACAAGTGTGGACCGAGCGGTTCGAGAGTCCGACTTGGACGGATTATCAGCGGCGCTTGACGCGTCCCACACTCGCAGATCGCGAAGTGCGGGAGCAACTGACCGCACTCATCGAGGGCGGTCGCGGCAAGGCTCGGCGTTATATCGAGCGGCCGGCGGGCGCAATGCCACTCGGCGGGCCGGCTTCACGCGACGAGCCGTTGGACGACACCGTCAGTCACGGTTGACGGCATCGATGTCGCTGCCCGAAGTAATGCGGGGCAGGGCCAGGGCAGCTACCGCAGCCAACACCAACAGTGGTGCAATCATCACCGTAAACGACCACTGCCAGCCGGCCGATTGCACGACGAGCGGCACCAACGCGGGAAATAGCGCGAAACCTGCGCTCAGCGGCGCCGAGCCGCAGACGGCATAGGCCGTGGTTCGCATCCGCGTCGGGAACAAATCGGTCAACAGCGCGCCGACCACGGCGTTACTGCCATAGAAAAAAGCACCGGTAAGACCGAAGAGCGCGAGATCCTGCCAGCGTTCCTGCGGCAACCACATCAGCGCGACGAGTGCCACGGCACCGAGCACTGTCCATAACGCGAAGGTGTCACGTCGTGGCATCCAATACTCACCGACATAGGCCGCAGCGAGATAGCCGAAAATCGCGATGCCGTTGGAGAGACCCACGAGTTGCGCCGCTTCCGACTGGCTGTAGCCGCGCACTTCCATGAAATAGGTGGGGAAGAAAAAGGCGGTACCGGCGTAGGCGCAGCCGAACGCAAAGAACAAGACGATCGAAGCGATCGAACGCCTTCGATAATCGATCGAGAACATCTCACGCAGCAAGCCCCAATCGATGATCGAGGCGCGTTCGCTCGAGCGTGTTGCAGCCACTTGCTGAAATCGTTCGCTTTCCGGCAGACGCCAGCCGATCAAAAAAGCGATCGGCACCACGGCGAAACCGATGAAAAAAATGGAGCGCCATCCGCTGGTCTCAAGCAGAGGCGCGGCCAGCA
This sequence comes from Steroidobacteraceae bacterium, assembly GCA_023253235.1. Lineage (GTDB taxonomy): Bacteria > Pseudomonadota > Gammaproteobacteria > Steroidobacterales > Steroidobacteraceae > UBA964. The sequence goes on along the minus strand of JALRHE010000318.1, from coordinate 674 downwards.
TGGCCGCGAGAAACCAACCGAGTGGATAGCCGCACTGCAAAACACCCATCAGCATGCCGCGATGACGCGCGGGTGCAGACTCCGCGACATAAGCGGCTGTGATCGGTGCGAGTCCTGCGGCGAGGCCAAAAGCGAGGGCGCGTAACCAAGTCAGTTGCGCGAGATCCTCGACAAATCCGTGCAGACCGACGAACAGCGCCGACAACGCCAGTAGCGCTGTCAAAGTCCAGCGACGACCCCAGGTATCTGCAGCGAGGCCGGCGAAGATCACCATCACCGATGCCGTGATGAAGCCGACCGTGAGGATGAGTCCCACCACATCGAGGCCGACCTGAAACTCGCCCAAGATGCCCGGTATCGCGTAGCCGAACAGAGATTGATCGAGATTGCTCATCGTCCAAGCGAAGACGCTGAAGATGAGGACGCTGATCCAGTGGCGACTCGCGCCGGTTGTAGTTGTTGTCATGGTGGAAAATACTAACCGCTCTTAAGGGGGCACGCGATGCAAGAACGACGTCAAGGTGATCCGATGGCCCGCGTGGCGCGATCACGCCACGAGTTCGGTGAGCATGGTGGGGTCAACCTCTCGATCGAAACCAGTGCCACCTTCACCGTGATGGAAGCTGGCAAGATGCCTGCGATCTTCGAGGGGCGCGAGGGTCCCGGTGGCGGCT
>JALRHE010000023.1 GCA_023253235.1 Steroidobacteraceae bacterium | reverse complement strand
CCTCGCGAACCAGACCTCGTTCCTGGGTCAGACCTCGGTTGATCCTTGCATCAACTGGGCGCAGAGCTCGAACGAAACGCTGCGCAAGAACTGCGCCGCAGCCAACGTGCCGGGTGACTACGCTGCGATCGGTTCATCTTCGGCTCTCGTCATCGCGGGCGGTGGCAAGGGTGTGCTCGACGCCGAAACGTCGAACAACACCACCATCGGTCTCGTGTGGACGCCGGAAGAGCTGCCGATCAGCGCAGCCGTCGACTGGTGGCGCATCGAAGTCGAGAACCAGGTGGCCCAGTTCGGTGCAGGCAGCATCGTCAGCGCTTGCTACAACTCGCCTGATTTCCCGAACGATGCCTTCTGCCGTTTGTTCGTTCGCGACAGCAATGCGACGTCACAGCGTGTGAATCAGATCCTCGAGGTGCGTAACTCCTACGTGAACATCTCGAACCAGATCGTGGAAGGCACGGACTGGACGGTGCGTTTCGACAAGCGCTTCGGCAAGACGCGCTTCACGGCGCAGGCTCTCGTCACCTACAACTTCGTCGACTCGTCGCAGTTGTTCCGTGACTCGCCGAACGTCAGCGTTCGCGGCCGCCCCTACAACAACAAGTGGGTGTCGAGCCTCGACCTGCGCTTCGAGCGTGGTCCGTGGACCTTCAACTGGAACATCGACTCGTTCTCGGCGACGACGAACGATCGCTTCTATGGTGGCGACGTGTTCGGCGGTATCGGCTTGCCGAACTGCGCCACGACCTCAGCGGCGCTGGCTCCGTACTGCGTCTCGGCGAAGTACGACCAGTCGACCAACCTGCACGTTCAGCACGACATGTCGCTGCGTTATCGTGCCGACAAGTGGGAAGCCATCGTCGGTGTGAACAACGTGTTCGACAAGGATCCGCCGTTCGTCTCGACCGGTTCCGGTGCGACCCGCATCGGTAACGCGATCGCGATCAGCAACTACGACATCCTCGGACGTCGTGCGTTCGTGAACGTCGGCTATCGCTTCTAAGCGATCCGTCACCACGTGACCTGAGAAGGCCCGCCGAAAGGCGGGCCTTTTCTTTTGGGCCTGCGATCTGCGAGGCTAGTGGCATGACCCAACCGGAATTGAGCCAGGTCACCACGAGCGATGGCGTGAGCTTGCAGCTACGTCACTGGCGACTGCCACAAGCTGCGAGACAAGTCATGATCGTTCATGGCCTCGGCGAACACGCCGGGCGCTATCAAAAGACCGCTGAACAACTCCTCGCGCTAGGCTGTGATGTGCTGGCCTACGACCAATACGGCCATGGCGAATCCCAAGGCAAACGCGGTCATCTCGCCCACGACGATCAACTCCTCAAACATCTGCAGGATGTTTGGCGCGCAAACGAGCCGACAGCGCCGGCGCAACGCATCTTGTTGGGGCATAGTCTTGGCGGCTTGATCGCTGCCGCCGCGGTAGCGCGGGGCTACGTGCAGACCGATGCGCTCGTGCTCTCCTCGCCCGCGCTCGCCGTCGAGATGGCTGCGTGGCAACGCTCCGCCGTTCGTTGGCTGCCGCGTCTCGCACCGAATCTCACGCTCGGTAACGGCTTGAATGCCGACTACCTCTCACACGATCAGCGCGTCGTCGAAGCCTATCGCCAAGACCCGCTCGTCCACGATCGCATCTGCGCACGACTGGGTGCATTTGTCGCCACTACCGGCGAACAGGTACTGCGACAAGCGCCAGAGTGGCGTGTGCCCACCTTGTTGCTTTACGCGGGTGAAGATCGATTGGTTAGCCCCAAAGGGAGCGATGCCTTCGCGAGTGTCGCACCGCGAGCGCTGGTGACGTCAAAACGTTTTGACGGCTTCTATCACGAGATCTTCAACGAGGTGGACGCCACCTCGGTGTTCAAGGCCCTCGCAGACTGGCTCGCCGACGCGGGTTGAAGGCCATCCAGACCATGCAGGCCAGCACGGCTACAACGCCCGTCGCTGCGGCCAAGCGCACCGGCTGCGTGATCGCCGGCTCACCGA
>JALRHE010000022.1 GCA_023253235.1 Steroidobacteraceae bacterium | reverse complement strand
AACTGGTACCTGTGGGCCGTGAAACACGGCGTGGCACCGGCGTATCCGGCCACCTTTGAAGTGTTGCCCGACCCGGCCACCGTTACGGGAGCTGCACAATGAAAACGAGTGTGAAACTGCTGCTGGCGGGCATCGCCAGTCTCGGGTTCCTCGCTGGCTGTGGTGAACGTCCTCCCGTCGAGACGGTGCAGGTCGGCTATCGCGGTACCGGCATGGAGCAGGTTTACAACCCGCGTCTGTTGCAACAGGTCGCAGCGAAGAATCAGATTGGCAACATCCAACCCGCCGCCGATACCTCAGGGCCATTGGCGAAGGACATCTACCAGAACGTACAGGTTCTCTCCGATTTGAGCATCGGTGAGTTCACGCGCGTGATGCTGTCGATGACCGAGTGGGTGGCGCCAGCCGACCAGAAGAACTGCACGTACTGTCACAACGGCGCGAACTACGCCGACGAGAGCAAGTACCAGTACAAAGTCGCGCGCAGCATGCTGAAGATGACTCGTGACATCAACAGCAACTACCAAGCGCACGTCAAAAATACTGGGGTGACCTGCCATACCTGTCATCGCGGTCAGCCGGTGCCGTCATATGTTTGGTTCACGGATCCGGGCACGGGTCGTGAGAAGGCGTCGATCGGTGCCAACGCAGGGCAGAACACGCCTGTGACGGCACTTGGTACGACGACCATCGCGCACTCGAGCTTGCCTTTTGATCCGTATTCGCCGTTCCTGCTCGGCGATCAGCCGATTCGGGTCGAGACGACGACGGCCTTGCCTTCGGGCAACCGGTCTTCGATCAAACAGGCGGAGTGGACCTATTCTCTGATGGTGCACATGTCCAAGTCCTTGGGTGTGAACTGCACGTACTGTCACAACACGCGCGCGTGGGGTGAGTGGTCGGAGAGTCGGCCGCAACGTACGGTGGCCTGGCACGGCATCCGGATGGCGCGTCAACTGAACAACCAGTATCTCGTTCCGTTGACTAACACCTTCCCGGACCACCGACTCGGACCGACGGGTGACGTGGCCAAGATCAACTGTCAGACGTGCCATCAGGGCGTCTACAAGCCGTACTTTGGTCAAAGCATGGCCAAAGATTACCCCGAGTTGCAGCGTGCCAAGCCGATGCCCGAAGTGGCTCCGGCAGCCGAGGCGACTGAGGGAGCAGCAGCTGCAACCGACGCCGAGGCGCAACCGGCAGCGACGCCGGCGGCACCTGCGGCCAAATCGGCTAAAGCGGTGAAACCTGTCCGGACGACGCTCGCCGCGTTGAACGTGGCGGGCTGATGAACGTTCTGCTCGCACAACCCCGCGGCTTCTGCGCGGGTGTTGCGCGGGCGATCGATATCGCCGAACAAGCACTGGAGCGCTTCGGCGCTCCGGTGTACGTCTATCACGAGATCGTCCACAACGGACACGTCGTGCGCGACCTTGCATCGCGTGGCGCGATCTTCGTCGATAACATCGCCGACATTCCCGAAGGCGCAGTGACGGTGTTCAGTGCGCATGGCGTCGCCAAGTCGGTGGTCGATGAAGCGGATCGTCGGCACTTGCAGGTCATCGACGCAACGTGCCCGCTCGTCACCAAGGTACACCTGCAAGCCGAGCGCTACTCGCAGCGTGGTTACACCATCATCGTGGTTGGTCACGCCGGTCACGAAGAGGTCGAGGGAACGCGAGGCTCGGTCAGCGGGCCCGTTCACGTCGTCGGTACGGTCGAGGAGATCGAGACGTTGCCGATTTCGGCATCGACACCGGTCGCTTACGTCACCCAAACCACGTTATCGCTCGATGACACACGTGAGTTGATTGCCGCCTTGCGAGAGCGATATCCCGATATCGTGGGCCCCGGGCTCGACGATATTTGCTATGCAACCCAGAATCGCCAGCGCGCTGTGCAGCAACTGGCCCGTCGGGTCGATCTCGTGATCGTCGTCGGTGCGCGTAATAGTTCGAATACCAATCGACTGCAGGAAGTCGCGGCCGACCATGGTGTGCCGGCGCGACTGATCGAGCATGCCGACGAAATCGAGTTGATTTGGCTCGATGGTATCGAGCATGTCGGCGTGACTGCGGGTGCTTCGACGCCTGAATATCTGGTGCAGGGCGTTTGTAAAAAGTTGCAGCAGCTCGGTGCAGGAACGATCCGCGAGCTTCCCGGCATCGTCGAAACGCTACGGTTCCGTCTACCGGAAGTGCTACGACAAACGGCGTGACGACAACCGTTCAAGGTTGCGCATCGCTAGTTAGAATAGTTTGAAGCGCGTCAGCGAGCGCGTGACCCCATTGAACATCATGTTGCTGTCGAGGCCGCCGCGCTTCTGACCGCCACGAGCGATACTCGGCATGGCCGCTGCGTGCCTGGCGATCGAGTCGAAGAGACCTTGTAGGTCGAGTCCCGCTTCACGCAAGCACTCTTCGCGAGTGCCATGCTCGAGATTCGCATCGGGCAGTCCGAGCGGCAACACCATGGCTTCACGACCTGCGCGCGCAAGACACTCCATCACGGCCGAGCCTGCGCCACCAGCGATGACGTTTTCCTCGAGCGTCACCAGCATGGCGTGTTGCTTCGCCACGTCGAGGAGCAGCTCTTCGTCTAGTGGTTTGACGAAACGCATGTCGATCACGCTCGCATCGATGGATTCGGCCAATTGGTTGGCCGTGTCGAGCAGCGTGCCGAAGACGAGCAAGGCGATACCGGAACCGCGTCGGCACCATTGAGCACGACCGACCGGCAGCGCTGCGGGCAGCGTTGCCGACAGATCGCCGCTCTCGATACCGCGCGCGGGTGTGAGCGCAGCATGGGCTGCGCAGCGTGGATAGCGAATGGCCGCGGGACCTACCAACTCCAGACCGGTGCGCAACATTGCGCGCAGCTGTTGCGCGTCCGACGGCGTCATCACGGTCATACCGGGCACGCAACGCAGATAAGTGAGATCGAGCCCGCCGTTGTGCGTTGCTCCATCGGGTCCGACAAGGCCGCCGCGATCGATAGCAAACAGCACCGGCAGATTCTGCAAGCAAACGTCGTGGACCATCTGATCGAACGCGCGCTGCAGAAAAGTAGAATAAATGGCGACAATCGGTTTCAAGCCTCGCGTCGCGAGTCCCGCAGCAAAAGTCACCGCGTGCTGTTCGGCGATACCGACATCGAAGTAGCGGTCGGGAAACTCACGCGCGAATCGCACGAGGCCAGATCCCTCACGCATCGCGGGTGTGATCACGACGAACTTCGGATCGTGATGTGCCATCTCGCACAGCCAGTCGCCGAAGACCTGTGTGTAGGTGGGCGCTGGATTGACGGCCGAGGTGCCGACGAGACCCTGCGCGGGATCGAAGGGTGTCACGCCGTGATATTTGATCGGTTCTTGTTCGGCGCGTTCGTAGCCTGCGCCTTTGCGGGTCAGAACATGCAGCAGCTGTGGGCCGCGACGTGCCTTGAGGCGTTGCATTTGCTCCACGAGACCCGTGACGTCGTGACCATCAACAGGGCCGCTGTATTCGAAGCCGAGCGCCTCGAAGAGGGCGCCGGGTGTCGCGATGCGTTCGGCGGCGATGTTGCCGAGGTGGCGGGCGAGGGCTCCCACGTTTTCCGAGATCGACATCCCGTTGTCGTTGAGAACGACGACCAGATCTTCGCCGAGACCGCCGGCATGATGTAGCGCTTCGTAAGCTAGGCCTGCCGTCAGCGCGCCGTCACCGATGATCGCGATCGCCTTGCCGGTGATACCCAAACGTCGATTGGCGACGGCGATGCCGAGCGCGGCGCTGATCGAGGTGCTCGAATGCCCGGCGCCAAATGCATCGTGTGGGCTCTCATCGCGTTTCAAGAAGCCGGAGATTCCGCCGCGTCGTCGTATCGTCGAGAGCTTCTCGCGACGACCGGTCAGCATTTTGTGTGGGTAAGCTTGATGGCCTACGTCCCACACCAAGGCATCGCGTGGCGTGTCGTAAACGTAGTGTAGTGCTACGGCGAGTTCGACCGTGCCGAGTCCGGAGGCGAGATGTCCGCCGCTGGCGGCAACACTGCCGAGCAATTCGTCGCGCAGCTGCGTGGCGAGCGCCGGTAATTCACCGATGGCGAGCGCACGCAGAGCGGCCGGATCGTCGATTTTCATCGGTTGCTGCTCCACTCGTGTTTCGTGCCACGGCGGTTGGCCAAACTCCAACGCCACAATAAGTCCGCCGGGATCGGCAGCACCATCAACCAGTGTTCGAACAGCGCGAGTGCGGCGAGCATCGCGAGCAAACTGTAGCCCACGGCTTCGAACGGCAGCTCTGCTGATAAGGCTCGATCACCCAACTGCCAAGAAATGACAGACGCCAGTGCAATCGAGAACGGGAACAGCAGGTTCATGGTGCGTTGACGCAGATAGCCGACGAGATGCGCGAGATGCTTCGGTAGAAACACCTCGCCGAGATTGCGTACGCCCAGAAACAAGTTCAATTTGGCACTGCTGCGCATCACCCACAGCAGCAACAACGTGTAGAGCGCGATTTTGTTGGGAGCGGCGATCGAGATCAGCGCGACGATGCCTACCGTGATGATGATGGCGAGCTCATGCCACAGGATCGCGGCGATGGCATCGAAGGCGTGGCGCCAGCCCATGACGCCGCCGGGACGCAAGGCTTTCCGCGGTCCTGTGATCCAGCCGGTGAGAAAGCTGGTCTCGATCCAACTCCACAGACCAAGTGCGGCGACGAACCCGAGCCAAGCGCCCGTTGAGGTCGCCGATGGAGCAACGTGGTTGATGACAATGAGCGAGAGAGCGGCGACGGCGCTCGCGCCGAGCATGAGCCGACGATACGTTTGGGTTGGTTTGCCGATGAGCCAGGCGATGAGTCCGGTCAGACCCCACCAAAGAAAAACGGCAGCGAGCGCCGGAGCGATCTGCAGAGACCAGCTCATGGGGTGAGCCGCCGCTGCATCAGGTCAGGATCCTGCCAGTCGGGCTCGGTCACTCGCACGCCAGAGACGAGCAAACGTCTCGGCGTTGGTCGGGCCGAAGACGTCTAGCGCCACTCGCTCGCCGGTGCCCGTGTCTTCCAATACGAAACGTCCGTCGGTGTAGCGGATCAGCCGGTAGGGAACGTCGGCCGGCGTATTAGTGAGGGAGCGGCCTCTCGCAAAGCCACGCAACACGCCGCTGACGAAGCCAGCCTTTTCGATACTCAAAACTTCGAGTGGAGTACCGCTGCTCGTAAATGCGGCGATGGTGCCATCGTCGTTCTTGATCAAGCGCACATCATATGCCGCGACGATGCGGGTATCCGGCATCAACTCGGCGCTGAATTGGCTGCCCTTACCGAAATAGGCGATCAACAACGAGCCGATCATCAACAGCGCAGCGCCGATGAGTAACGGCTTCGGTGGGTCGTTTTGATGATGGTCGTGGCTCATGCCGCAAGCTCGGCAGAGCCATCGACAGTCGATCCGGCCCGACGCGCCTCAGGCACGGCGGCTTGGAAGGCGCGACTCAAGCGATCGGCCGCCGTCTCTGCGTCCGCTAGTGAACGTAAAGAAGGCTGTGGTTGCAGCAGATGCCAGGACCGCACGTGCGGCCATAGCCATACGTACGAAACACGATGCGGCTTCTGCATGGTCAGTGCGAGATCGCCACTGCCATCGCGACGAAGCTTGAGTGCCGCCGATTCGATCACCGCGAAGGGAAGGTTGATCGTGCTCTCGAGAGCGATGCCCTGTCTGATCACCACGCGTTTGCTGGTGACCGTGTAGACCGTGCTACGCGCCGAGAGAATGGCGATGCCCGTCATGATCGCAAGCGCAATGGCTGCGAACAGGGCGGGCCCCACCATGCCGGTTACGGCGTCGAGCAACGAAGCGCCCTCGAGCAGCAGATAGCCGCCACGCGCGAGCACCATCAAGCTGAAGTACAGCGTGAGTGATCGAACGTGGTACGCGTTCAGGGCGTGGGAGCGCCATTCGGGCGCTCCCTGCCATACCAAATGCTCACCTGCAGGCAAGACACCGGGCAGTCCGTGTACCGGTTCGTTATCGTGCTCGGAGAAGACGGCTCGTGTGCTCATGGGCAGTCCTTAGAGCACCGGACCCAAACGGTCGGGCGTTGCGTAGAGCGTGCCGCCGCCGTAGTAGCCCGTGATCTTGTCCTCTTCTAGACGCGTCACTTGCTCGCCGCTAGCGGTGCGCGGTACGTGTGCGAACTGCGCGCCGGTGATGGCATTCACGCGCACCTGACCGCCGCTGTATTTGACGAAGCCGTACGGCACGAGAACGTGGCCACCTGCCGTCAATTGCAGTTCGAGATAGCGAATCTGCGGCTCGGCTTTATCCACCCACACATCGGTGATCTGTCCGGCGGCGACGCCATCGCAGCCGACGACCGTCATACCTTTCGGATCCGGGTCGCGACGATTGACGCGCCAGCCGCTGAGCGTGCGCATCGGCACGATCATCGGGGTTCCGTCGATCATCCGCTCGGGCACATTCGCACGATTGGCGTAGGCAGCAGGGCCCACTCCGTCACGCATCGGATCGCCGGTCGGTTGTAGTGCTGCGCCTTCACCATGGCCGAGCGGCGAGGCTGCGATCGCACGACGATCCGCAGTTGCCGCGGAGGGCGCCTGGACGCTGCTGCCATCGGCCAAC
>JALRHE010000218.1 GCA_023253235.1 Steroidobacteraceae bacterium | reverse complement strand
TTCACGTCGCATCGCGCCTTGTCGCAAGGCGCTGCCTTGTTGCGCGCGCGATGGGATGGCGCGGCTGAGGTGCCGATCCTCGTGCAAGGTGAGGGGCCGCGCGAGCGACTGCTGCGGGATTTTCGCGAACACGGCAATGCGGTGTTGCTCGGCACGGCGAGTTTTTGGGAAGGGGTCGATGTGAAGGGCGACGCGCTGCGTCTCGTCATCATCGAGAAGCTCCCCTTTGCATCGCCGGATGATCCTCTGACCAAAGCGCGTATCGAGTATCTGCAGCGACGCGGCGAGAATGCTTTTCGCGATTACCAACTCCCTGAAGCCGTCCTCGCCTTGAAGCAGGGTGTGGGTCGTTTGATTCGCAGCGAGACGGATCACGGCATGATCGTGATCTGCGATCCGAGATTGCTCGGCAAAGGCTACGGACGGGTGTTCCGCGCGAGTCTGCCCGAGATGCCCGCGACGCAGTCGCGCGAGGATGCGCTGCGATTTTTGCGTAAGCTACGCTGAATGAACTTGCTCGCGCTCGATACCTCGACCGAAGCCTGCTCCGCGGCGCTCAGCTTGGCGGGGCAGATCAGCGTGCGCGAAGTCGAGGCTCCACGCGGACATGCTGAGTTGTTGTTGCCGATGGTGGACGAGCTCTTGGGTGAAGCGGGTATCGCGCTTACCGATCTCGATGCCATCGCCTTTGCGCGTGGCCCCGGTAGTTTCACGGGCGTGCGCTTGGCGGCGAGTGTGGTGCAGGGCTTGGCTTTCGGTGCGCGAGTGCCGGTGGTTCCCGTGTCGACCTTGGCGGCCGTGGCGCTGCGTGCGCTCGAGACGGCGCGTCATGAGGGACTTGATCCTCACGAGATTTGGGTCTGCAACGATGCGCGGATGGGCGAGGTCTACCATGCCGTGTTCACCGCGAGCGATATCGCGCAGGCGGCTGCGAATGCGGCCAACCTCGTCGAGTCGGTGAGCGCGCCGACGATCGTCGCTGAGCGCTGGGGTTCCCGTTCGGGGCGAGGCCTCGCCATCGGCGCTGGCCATGGTTTCAGAGCCTATCCCGAGTTGGCTGCGTTGCCGGGCCTCGCTAAGGTCTACCCGGACCTACTGCCGCGTGCTCGCGAAGTGCTAGCGCTTGCAATACCGGCCGTCGAGGCTGGGTTGGGCGTCGATCCGACGCAGGCGTTACCGATCTATGTGCGCGATGAGGTCGCGAAAGTTCCTGGCTGTCACAGCGCTGCAACACGAGTCGTTTGAAATATGTCTGAAACGAGGACAACACGACTCCCCCTGATGGCAGCAAAACAGATTCTGGTCGTCGAGGACGAGAAGCCGATACGCGACATGATCGGCTTTGGCCTGCGTCGTGCGGGCTTCGAGGTTCGCGAGGCTGCTGACACCCAATCGGCGCGCGCGCAGCTGGCCGACAAGCGTCCGGATTTGGTGCTCGTCGACTGGATGCTCCCGGACATGAGTGGGCTCGAGTTCACGCGACAAGTAAAGCGGGATGCTAATCTCCGTGACTTGCCGGTGATCATGTTGACCGCGCGCGCGGAGGAATCCGACAAGGTCGCAGGGCTCGAGGGCGGCGCCGACGACTACATCACCAAACCCTTTTCGCCGCGTGAGCTCGTCGCGCGAATCAATGCGGTGCTGCGTCGCTCGGATCCGAA
>JALRHE010000201.1 GCA_023253235.1 Steroidobacteraceae bacterium | reverse complement strand
AGACGACGTCACCGCCCATCTCGAGCAACTCGCCAACCATCTCCGCACGTCGAACTACGTTGACGGTTTTGATGCCTCGCCGCTGTGCCAGCTGCAGCACAAAGCGGCCACAATTGGAGTTGGCGGCATTTTGAATCAGCCAGTCGCCAGGCTTGAGTACGACGAAGTCATCGAGCAAAACGGCCGCAGTCGGCCCATTGACGGTCAACAGACTGAGTTGCGCTGCATCACCCTCGGGTGCAGGCATGCACCGACTGGCTGCACACCGTACCTGCTCGCTGAAGGTTCCCGATCCCAGTGCAGGGAAGACGCGGTCGCCGATCGAGTAGCTGGTGACGTCTGAACCCACGCGCACAACACGACCAACTCCCTCAAATCCCGGCGTACGTGGCAACGGATTTCGGAACATATCGGCACCCTCGATGGTGCGCAGATCCGCGATGTGCATCGCCGCCGCCTCCATCCGGATGATGATTTCATCCGCAGCCGGGACCTCCTCCTCGACCTCGACTATGCGCAATACGTCGCGGGGATCGCCATAGCGCTCGTGCAACGCTCGGCGAAAGCGAACCGCGCTCAAAGAATACCGCGCTCGGCCATGCGAGCGATGGCATCCGCTTGACGCTGCTGGAAGTAGGCGCGATCCGGGATCATCACCTTGTCGCCCTGTAGTAAACCGTTACGGCGGCGCAGATCGGCTTTGGCGTACGACTCCGCAAACAGATCGAGAGCCTGCCTCGAGAGCATGTTGCTCATGGCGGGACGACGTCGATAAGCCCTCAACCCCGCCATATCGAGGAAAGTATTGGCAACCGACGAATTACCGAGCCCCGCCACAACCATCTGGTTACCGTGATAGTCGATGACATCGGAGTAACCATTGCTGGAATCGACAGGCACATCGATACCGTACAACGCTGCCGTATTTGCCGACACGACGTAGGCTAGATTCTCGAGCGCACGAGCGCGTCGCGCGATTTGTTTGATCGTCAGATTTGGTGACGCCACTTCACTAGTCGAGTGTAAAAACACCTCGGCACCACGAATGGCATGGGCGCGCGCAATTTCAGGATAGAGAATTTCTTCCGATGCTATAGCGGCGATTCGACCGATCGGTGTATCCGCTACCGGAAACACGGCCTCGAGTCCGTAGATGTCGAGGTAGCGATCCCACACATCGTGGGGTGTGGGTGCGAATATCGAAATCAGGCGTCGGTAAGTGAGTATGCGATTTCCCGACGGGTCGAAAACCCAGCACGCCTGGAAGTAGAGACCCGGAAAATGATCATCGGTCTCGTAGCCGTTACCGGCGAGGTATACGGCATGTTTCTGGGCCAGCGCACCGAGAGCATCGTACTCGGGGCCGCGCGGATGCAGGGCGCCTTTGGCGGCCCACTCCGGAATAGTCTCGCCCCAGGGCGGGCCAGAGAGGATGTATTCCGGTAGCACCACGAGCTTCAGATCAGGGCCAATCCAGCGGCGGGCCCCCGCAACGGCCTGATCGATCCGCGCAATCGATCTTTGCATACGCGCTGCGGATTCGTCGCGTGTCTTGTCGGGGTGCACGCCGTCGCAGTCGATCTGCAGCGCCAACGCGGCATAACGATCCAGTTTGCTGATACTCAAAATGAAAACTCCGTAGATTCAGCGCAGCCGCGTCTCGGCCAAGTCGCTCCAAGTTTGCAAATCGACAACTACGCCGCCGCTGACAAGAAACCGATCACACCAACGCACACCGGTGAACGCCGTACCGTCCTTCCAGGACCCTGACATCTCACCGCGCACATAAACGGCAACGCCGCCAGCGGCTTCGCAGACCTCGAAATGATCCGTCTGTTTACGAACCGACTCGTATCGATCTGCCCCGAAAGCAACGAAGTCCTCGAGGCGGGAAAAACGGTGTCCACCCGAGATGACGATCGAGATAGTCGGCGACATCAGCTTGGAGGCGCCGGGGAGATCGCGCGCTGACATGTTGTCGAACCAGCGACGCACCAGGGCTATCGCATCAGCCCGTTCGGTTCGAGCCGACCCGACGACGATGCCTGCATCGGTCAATGAAGATCCCATGGTCGAAGTATGCCCGATGACGGTAGCCGATACACGGCCGCATGCCTTAGCCTTCGTACCATGAAAATCGGAATCATCGGCAGCGGATCCGCTAGCACCGAACTGCCCCCGCATCTCCACACCGAAGCTGCGCGATTTCCCGGCGCTGAGATCGTGCTCGTGCAGCCAAGGCTCTCGATGTTCGCCTTCACCCCATACGAACGACTTTTGGTGGATGTGGGTTATGTCGATGCTGCGCAAAGTGCCGCGCGAGCACAGTGCGATGCCATCCTGATCAACTCGTTTGCCGACTATGGCATCGACGCGGCGCGGTCTGCCGTCGAGACACCCATCATGGGAGCCGGTGAAGCGGCGTTACGGCAAGCGAGTGCCATAGGCGAAGGTCGATTTTGCATCTTGACCGTCTGGCCGAAGTCGATGGGATTTCTGTACGACGAACGTCTGCGATCACTGGAGATCGTACCGCGCTGTCTCGCGATCCGTCATTTTTCAGCTGAGGACGAGTTGTCTCGACTGTCTGCCGATACCAGCGTCATGGCAAAAATGGCCAGGCACGAAAACGACATCATCGATGCACTAGGCGCTGCCTGTGACGAACTGGTTACGCAGCATCGCCCGGATTCCATCGTGCTCGGTTGCACCTGCATGTCCCCGATTGCCGAAACTTTGGCGAAACGCTGCTCCGTACCCGTCGTTGACGGCGCCGTCAGTGGTCTGCGTCTTTTGGTCTCGGGAGATCATCAAAGTACACCGACGTTGAACCGAACAATGACGAAACGGGTCAATCTGATTCCCGATATGGTATCGGCATGGGTTGGCACCCAGCATTCGCCAGCGCCCGTCGCCACGTCGGACTGCCCGGTGTGCATCACTGATGTCGAATGAAATCTTTGAAACGATGAGGTTGTCATGAATCGAATCACCCACTGCATTCTCTCGTGCCTTGCTGTTGTCATGCTCACGCCATTCGCTGTCGGCGCAGAGAAGCTCTCAGCTGAGCGCATGTGGTCGATGGTTCGCCTCGGCGATGCCGATATCTCGCCCGACGGCAAACTTGCCGTGGTCTCAGCGACGCGATTCAACGTCGAAGAAAATCGGGGCTATACCGACCTTTGGCTCTATCCGACCGACGGCACCACCGGCCGGCAGCTCACGACGGATGCTGCTGCAGACAGCTCGCCGAGCTTCAGTCCAGACGGGAAGTGGATTGCGTTTGTGTCCAAACGTGGCGATGACAAGGAATCACAGATCTACCTGATTCCGACCGACGGCGGCGAAGCGCGACGACTGACCGCCATACCGACAGGCGCCAACGCACCGAAGTGGTTCCCCGACGGACGCAAGATCGCTTTCGTATCGGCGATCTGGACAGATCTCGCCGAATGGAAGGCGCAGGCCAAGCGTATGAAGGATCGGGCTGATAGCAAAATGAGCGCCAAAGAATGGGATCGTGCGCCCATCTCGTATTGGGATCGATTCCTCGACGACCGCCAGCCGCATCTGTTCTCGATACCCGTAGACGGGGGTGAGCCAACCGCCATCACTCGACAATCGGGCCATCATTTGTCCAAGGCCGATTACTCGGCGTCCTCATACGACATTTCGCCAGACGGCACGGAGGTCGCGTTCGTTACCAACGTCGACCAAACGGGTGTCGACCCGAATTACGACGTACTGACGATTGCGGCCTGCGGCTGCAAGCCCGCCGTCAATATCACCGAGGGCAATTCTGCGGACGACGGCTCACCGTCGTACAGCCCGGACGGTCGCTGGCTCGCCTATGCGGCACAGTCGCTCAAAGGCTTCTACGCTGATCGATCCAAACTGATGCTTCGATCGCGTGATGACTCCACGGTTCAAGATCTCTCAGGCGCATGGGATCGCTCCGTAGGAACGTTGGTCTGGCATCCGAATTCCAAATCGATTTTCAGCGCCATCGATGATGCAGCAACGAATCGCATCTATCGTTTCGATTTGTCCAAGCCGGGCAATCCGACGGCGATCACCCGCGAGACGAGTTTCGGCGGCTTGGCGATCGCAGCAGCGCAAACCAAGAAACCTGCTGCAGTGGCTATCCGGCAAAGCTTCTCGGAGCCTCCAACCCTGATCACCCTCGATCTGCACAGCGGTGCTGCGAGAACTCTCAGTCGTCTGAACGACGCTGTTATGGCGCAAACCGCTCTTGGCAAGGTCGAGAGCGTTACGTACGCAGGCAGCAATCAACAGCCGATCCAGATGTGGGTCGTGTACCCGCCGGATTTCGATCCAACCAAAAAATATCCGGTATTCATGCTACTGCACGGCGGTCCACACAATGCCATTCAGGATGCTGTGCAATGGCGCTGGAATGCGCATGTCTTTGCCAGCTGGGGTTACATCGTGACATGGCACAACTTCCATGGCTCTAGTGGCTTCGGCCAGAACTTTGCAGACTCCATCAACCCGGATCGCATCAGCAAACCTTACGAAGACACCATCAAAGCCGCTGATTGGCTGGCATCGCAGCCCTTCGTTGATGCCGATCGAATGGTCGCCGGTGGCGGCAGTTACGGCGGCTTCCTCGCCAGTACACTGTTAGGTCGTGCGCACCCATTCAAGGCGCTCATCGCGCATGCAGCCGTCTACAACTCATTCACGCAAATCGGCGCAGACTACGGCGCAGAGCGAGATCGCTTTTTCGAGTTCTGGGAAAAACCAGAAGACTTTCTGCGTTATTCACCGCACGTGAGCGCAGGCAATTTCGTCACGCCGACACTCGTCATTCATGGTCAACTCGACATGCGCGTGCCGGTGAACCATGGAATCGAGCTTTTCAACACACTGCAGAAGCGCGGCATCACCTCGAAATTCATCTACTACCCCGATGAAAACCATTGGGTTCTGAAACCGCAGAACTCGCTGCACTGGTATCAAAGTGTCAGAAACTGGATTGAGTCATACGCGTCACCGGGAGCTCGCTGAATGAAACGCCGCGATCTTTTGTCGTCGGGCATCGCATTGGCGGCGCTAGCCAACCTGCCTGGTCGAGCAGCTGCGACAGGCACCGCGCGCAAACCTCTCGACATCCTCATTCTGGGCGGTACGCGTTTTCTAGGTCTGCATATGACCTCGTTTGCGTTAAGCCGCGGTCATCGCGTCACGTTCTTCAACCGCGGCAAGACCAACACGTCCCGTTTTTCCGAAGTCGAACGCCTAACAGGCGATCGAAACGGCGACATCGC
>JALRHE010000152.1 GCA_023253235.1 Steroidobacteraceae bacterium | reverse complement strand
TCGATGTGCACGTCAGTCGTTTGCGCCAAGCTGTCGACAAAGAATTCGAGAAGCCGCTCATCCACACCGTGCGAGGTGTGGGCTACTCGCTACACGGATGACTTCATCTTTCACTTCATGCAACCGGCCATGGAAAAAATGGTCGGCGCCCTCGATCTCGACGTAATCAACCGTGGGTTCGAGTGTCGTTGCGTAACCCCTCACCGCCTGTGCGTCGACGAGCTCGTCCTTCGAGCCCTGCACCACGAGCCAAGGACAGCGCGGCTTTTTGACCTCGTCGAAACTCCAGCGACCAACCGGCGGTGCTACCGTCACCATGAGCCGCGGCGCCAAGACCGCGTGAGCTCGCAAGACCATCCAAGCACCGAAGGAAAAACCACCGAGCCACAACGGCAGCGAAGGCCACCGTGCGCGAGCCCACTCGACGACACGGATCAAATCATCCAACTCGCCTCGACCCTCATCGTGCACTCCAGCCGACGCGCCAACACCGCGAAAGTTGAAGCGCAGCGCAATCGCGCCGCTTGCGACGACACTACGAGCGACGGTGTGAATCACTTTATTGGTCATCGCACCGCCAAAAAGCGGATGCGGATGGCAACAAACGGCGATGGCCCGCGGTTGCGGATAGCCGTCGGGATCCGGAAGCTCGATGAGTGTTTCGATATCGCCGGCTGCACCGACGATCATCGTTCGCTCAGGGGCTGCGATGGACAACGCCGTCCTTCATGACGAAGTGGACACGCTGCATGGCGCTGATGTCTTTGATCGGATCACCCGGCACAGCGACCAAATCGGCGACTTTGCCAACCTCGACACTGCCGAGCCGATCATCGATCTCGAGATATTTGGCGCTGACCGAGGTCGCAGACTTGATCGCCTCCATCGCCGGCATGCCCGCCTCGACCATCAGGACGAACTCGCGTGCATTTTGGCCATGCGCGGAGACACCAGTATCGGTGCCAAAGAGAATCTTCACGCCCGCTTTATAAGCCTTGGCGAATGTTCCCTGAATCTGCGGTCCGATCATCGCGGCTTTCGGGCGAACCACTGCAGGGAAAAAACCCTCTTCCTTCGAGCGATCAAAAACCCACGCGCCAGCCGTGATGGTCGGGACGTAATAGGTTCCGCGCTCCTTCATCAGTTTGATGGTTTCGTCATCCATGAAGGTACCGTGTTCGATAGTGTCGACGCCGGCACGTACCGCACGCTTCATACCTTCGGCGCCGTGCGCATGCGCGGCCACCTTGAAACCATAATCACGCGCGGTCTGCACGACGCTGCGAATCTCTTCCTCGGTGAATTGCGGATTCAGGCCGTTCTTGGCGACCGATAGCACGCCACCGGTGGCCGTGATCTTGATGAGATCCGAGCCTTCTTTGTAACGCTGACGCACAGCCTGCGCCGCCTGCTCCTCGCCGTTGACCACACCATCGGTCGGACCGACATCGGCGCCACCCAAGTGATCAGCCCAGCCATTGGTCGGATCAGCATGACCTCCCGTGGTAGCGATCGATTTACCGGCCGCGAAAATGCGCGGACCTGAGAGCTTGCCCGCGTTGATCGCGTTACGCAGCGCGATACTCGCACGGAAACTATCGCCGAGGTCGCGCACGGTGGTGAATCCAGCTTGCAAGGTGCGCTCTGCGAACATCGCGCCATCGAGCGCCACGTCAGGGCCATCCTTCTTGAAGCGATCGAGCTCACTGGTACGGCTGTACTCACTCGTGAGATGCACGTGCATATCCATCAAGCCCGGCATCAGCGTCGAATTCTTCAGATCGACCACTCGATCATCCGCCGACGGCGCGCGGTAGCCACTTTCGATGGCGACGATACGTCCGCCGTCGACGACGACCGTGCGTTCCGACATCGCCTGATTGGCGACACCGTCGATGACGCGCCCTGCGTAAATCAGCGTGGCGGCATTGGCCGTGCTACCCATCGCAATCGCCAAGGCAATCGCACCAACCACTCTGCTTTTCATCAGCGGATCTCCACCACCTCGACGTCGAAGACGAGAGTGGCGCCACCTGGGATGACGCCGCCAGCACCGCGCGCGCCATAGCCGAGCTCTGCGGGGATCACGAGTCGGCGCTTGCCGCCAACGCGCATACCCTCGACACCAAGATCCCAGCCGCGGATCACCTGACCGCCACCCACTTTGAATGCGAAAGTATCGCCATGATCGTGCGAGCTATCGAACTTGCGGCCCTTGCCCTCGTTCTGCGACGGGTCGTGCAACCAGCCGGTGTAATGAACGACAGCAATCTGTCCGGCATTGATGGGCGAGCCGTCGCCGGCCTCGATATCTTCTTTGATCAGCTCTGACATGGCGGACTCCATTGAGGATTGATCGCTGCTGCCCGAAGCCAGTAGCGTGGGGAGAAAGGCGGAGATCAAAAATATGCCGGTGACTGCCAGGATCAGCGACCAAACGACCGATCTCATCGTGACTTGCCTTCCGAATCCGAGGATCGAAAGTCGAGCGATACCGAATTGATGCAGTAGCGCAAACCGGTCGGCTGCGGGCCATCCTCGAACACGTGCCCAAGGTGGGCATCGCATTGCGCACAAACGACTTCGGTACGGATCATTCCGTGACTGATGTCGCGATGTTCACGCACCCGCTCGGCCGCTAGCGGCGTCCAG
Organism: Steroidobacteraceae bacterium; assembly: GCA_023253235.1. GTDB lineage: Bacteria > Pseudomonadota > Gammaproteobacteria > Steroidobacterales > Steroidobacteraceae > UBA964. The sequence goes on along the minus strand of JALRHE010000152.1, from coordinate 6,036 downwards.
AAGCTCGGCCAACCGGAACCCGAGTCATACTTCGTCTCGGAGGAGAACAATTCAGCCCCACAACAGACACAGGCGTAAACGCCCTGATCTTTGTTGTAGGTATAGGTGCCGGTGAAGGCACGCTCCGTCCCCTTATTTCGAGTGACTTCGTAGGCGAGCGGCGACAGTCGCGAGCGCAGCTCTTCTTCGGTCGGAATGGGCTTCTCCATACGCTCTGATTATGGCACGAACGACTAAGCCATCAGCTGACCGAGCAGGCGATTCAGCCGACGGACGAATTCACCCGGGTTGGCAACCGAGCCCGATTCGGCCAGCTTGGCCTGATCGTGAATCAGCAGTGCCAACTCCGCGAAATCATCCTCGGCCATGGTCGAATCGAGCCGCTTCAGTAACGGATGCCCGACATTGACCTCCAGCGCAGGTTTGGATTCCGGTGCCGACTGGCCGGTCGCCGCGAGAATCTTGCGCATTTGGGCCCCGAGATCGTGCTCGGCGAGTACGAGACACGCCGGTGTATCGGTCAAGCGAGTCGACACTTTGACCTCGGACACGCGGTCACCAAGCGCATCTCGAATGCGCTTCAGCAGCTTCTCGTTCTCTTTGGCGACCTCAGCGGCCGCGGCCTTATCGGCTTCGCCTTCGAGGCTACCGAGCTCCAGATCGCCACGCGAAACGTCCTTGAAACGCTTGCCCTCAAATTCACGCACATGTCCCATCATCCACTCGTCGACGCGATCGGCGAGCAGCAGCACCTCGATGCCCTTGGATCGTAACTGCTCGAGATAGGGACTTCCGCGAGCCGCCGTGATGCTGTCGGCGATGATGTAATAGATGCGCTCCTGCCCTTCCTTCATGCGACCGACGTAGTCGGCGAGGGTCACCTTGGGCTCATCTGATTCTTCGTGGGTACTCGCGAGGCGCAGCAGAGGCAAGATCTTGTCGCGATTACTCGGATCCTCGCCGAGGCCCTCTTTGAGTACCGGACCGAACTCCTTCCAGAAGCCCGCGTATTTTTCGGGCTCTTCCTTGGCAAGGCGCGCCAGCAAGTCAAGCGCACGCTTAGTCAATGCAGAGCGCATCGCCTCGACGTCGCTATCCTGCTGCAGCAACTCGCGCGAAACGTTGAGCGGCAGATCGTTCGAATCGAGCACGCCACGAATGAATCGCAGGTACATCGGCAAAAACTGCTCGGCGTCATCCATGATGAAGACGCGCCGAACATAGAGCTTCAAGCCGCGCGTCGCATCGCGCTGATATAGGTCGAACGGAGCACGCGCAGGCACGTACAACAGCGAGGTGTATTCGCGCTTGCCTTCGACTTTGTTGTGACTCCAGGCGAGCGGCTCGGCGAAGTCATGCGCGATGTGCTGATAGAACTCGCGATACTCCTCGTCTTTGATTTCGCTACGCGGGCGCGTCCACAGCGCTTGTGCCTGATTGACAGGCTCCCAATCGAGCGTCGCCTCGCCTTCTTTGCGCATCAGCACCGGAAAGGCGATGTGATCCGAATAGCGGCGAACCAGCGAGCGTAGGCGCCAGCCATCCGCGAATTCCTTGGCTTCGTCCTTCAAGTGCAGCACGATGCTCGTGCCGCGATCGGCACGTTCGACGGTCTCGACCGTGAACTCACCATCGGCTTTCGACGCCCAACGCACGCCGCTCGAAACAGGCTCTCCCGCTTTTCGCGTGTGCACTTCCACCTCGTCGGCCACGATGAAGGCGGAATAGAACCCCACGCCAAATTGGCCGATCAGCTGTGAATCCTTCTGCTGATCGCCTGTGAGCTTCTTGAAAAAGTCGGCGGTGCCGGATTTGGCGATCGTGCCCAAGTGGGCGATCGCCTCTTCGCGGGTCATGCCGATCCCGTTGTCACGAATCGTGAGCGTCTTCTTGTCGGCGTCGTAATCAACCCAGATCTTCAGGTCAGGCTCGCCTGCGAGCAACTCGGGCTGAGCCAGCGCCGAGAAGCGCAACTTGTCATTGGCGTCAGAAGCGTTCGAAATCAGCTCGCGCAGAAAAATCTCGCGGTGACTGTAAAGCGAATGGATCATGAGCCGCAGCAGCTCACGTACCTCGGCTTGGAAGCCGTGGGTTTGGACGTTCTCGGTCATGGTTCTCTCCAGAAAACGGAACTCGGCCTTTTTGGGGCCGGACGACGTCTTTTCAAGGGTGGACGTTCAGTCCTTGACGAGTCGATAGCAGGGAACGTAGGCGGACCCCGGCAACTTCATGCGCTGCTGAGCCACGAAGCCCGAAAGAAGATCATCGAGCATATCCATCACACTACGATCACCGACGAGCTCGAACGGTCCGTGCCGCTCGATGGCTCGAATACCCGGCTCCTTGACGTTGCCCGTGACAATACCCGAGAACGCCCGGCGCAGATCGGCAGCCAACTCGTGCGCCGGCTGATCACGATGTAAACGCAGCGTACGCATCGAGGCATGAGTCACTTCGAAGGGCAGCTGAAACTCCGGATCGACTCGTAACAACCAATTAAAGTTGAAGGAATCGGAGTGACGTCGGCGGTACTCGCGCACATCGTCGATACCACGCTCCATGATGCGCGCGACCTCCGCCGGATCGTCGATCACGATCTGCAAGCGCGACATCGCGATCTCGCCCACCGTGTTCACGAGGAAGCGCCGAATCTGCTCAAAGTAAGCTGCGCTGCTGCGCGGCCCAGTCAATACCACCGGAAAGGGCTGATCGGCATTGGCTGGATCGAGCAGGATCCCGAGCAGGTAGAAAATTTCTTCCGCCGTACCGACACCACCCGGGAAAACCACCAGACCATGCCCGAGGCGAACGAAGGCTTCGAGACGCTTCTCGATGTCAGGCATGATCACGAGGTGATTGACGATCGGATTCGGCGGCTCTGCAGCGATGATGCCGGGCTCGGTCAAACCCACGTAGCGACCCGGCGCGATACGCTGCTTCGCATGCCCGATGGTCGCCCCCTTCATCGGCCCCTTCATCGCACCTGGGCCGCAGCCCGTGCAGACGTCGAGCGCGCGCAAGCCGAGTTCGTAACCGACCTTTTTGGTGTACTCGTACTCTTCGCGACTGATCGAATGGCCACCCCAGCAAACCACGAGGTTGGGGCGCGACTTGTGATCGAGCAGGCGTGCGTTTCGCAGGATGTGGAAGACGGCGTTGGTGATCGACTGCGGCCGCGTGAGGTCGAATCGACCGCTCTCGACGATTTCGTTGGCCGTGTACACCACGTCGCGCAGCACGGCAAACAATAATTCTTTGGTGCCGCGAATCATCTGCCCATCGACGAAGGCCATCGCCGGCGCGTTTTTGATCTCGAGCTTCACGCCCCAAGCATGTCGGACGATTTGAATGTCGAAATCCCGAAACTTGTCGAAGATCTCGCGAGCGTCGTCGGTGTGGCTACCGGCATTCAGGACCGCGAGCGCACACTGACGAAACAACGGATAGAGGCCGCCCTGCCCGGAGGAGAGCAGCTTTTCGATCTCTTCCTGCGAGAGGCTCTCGAGTGCGCCTCGCGGTGCGACCCGAGCATCCACGAACTCGGGCATGACGATACTGGTTTCCATGGCGATTCTTCCAAAAACCTGAGGGAGAAAATCTTAGGGCCGAATATCGATGGGCGTACCGGTCGGAACCAACATCCAAACTTCCATCATGTCGGCGTTACTCAAGGCGATGCAGCCGTCCGTCCAATCGTTCTTGGCGTAGTAATCCGGCGACCACTTCGGCTGATTGGGCAGCCCGTGAATCATGATCGCGCCGCCTGGGGCGACCCCCGCCTCACGAGCGCGCGCGACATCCGCTTTGTCGGGATAAGACACAGCGAGCGAGAGAAAAAAGTCGCTGCGTGGATTGCGGGCGTTCAACCGATAGCGCCCTTCAGGAGTGCGAAAATCGCCTTCCTGTTGCTTGTGCCCATCGGGGTTGAGCCCGAGGGAGATGCGGTACGAGCGCAGCAATTCGCGACCTCGCCACAACTCCAAGCGGCGCTGACCTTTGTGGACGACCACCTGATTGGCCACCGGCAGCGGATTGGCAGCGAAGCGATTGCCTGGCAGAGAACTGACGGCCGTATCGGCGCGAACCACGATGGGTGCAGCGGCGAGGCACCCCACCACGGTGGGCCATGCCAACAGCATCATCCACCACCGCGCGCGTCGATTCGATCTCAAAGCGCATGAACTCATGCCGCGAATCGTATCAGTCTGCAGCAGACCTGGAAGACGGATTCGAAGCGCCATCGGGGATGAGCAATCTCTGCCCTTGTCGCAGATGCGAATTCACGCGCAGCCCATTCAACTCCGCTAGGCTGCGCAAACGCACGCCGTAGCGCTTAGCCAAGCCGGAGAGCGTCTCGCCTCTGCCAACCCGATGTGTATTCGGTCGAACCTGGTTCGCATGCAAAGCAGAACCGCCGAGTCGCTCTGCAAATTCCGCCGCCGTCAAACGCAAGTCGGCAGGCAAGCGCAGTTGATAGCCGCGCGGTACCCGTCGCGAGCCGGCCCACACCGCAGGGCGCAGCGCCGGATTCAAGTCTTTGAGAATTCGCCGATCAAGTCCGAGCCCGCTCTCGATCGCCGCGATCGACGCGTAAGCTGGCATTTCGATTTCCTGATAGGCGAGCTCCGGGGCGCGCTCGAGCTTGCCGAAATAGCGCTCGGGATTCTGATCGATAGTCAGCGCCGCTAGGAACGAAGGATAGAAATTACGCGACGCAAACCCGAAGGTTTTGCTCTGGTAGCGACGCGCAATCACGCCGAAGTCGTCGGTGCCGAGCGTATCTCGTGCACGACGCATGCCGGCAGCGCCATGGTTGTAGGCCGTGATGGCGAGCGGCCAACTGCCGAGCACCCGATAGTTGTAGAGCAGCAGTTTGGCGGCCGCTTCCGTCGCACGGAAAGGATCCATGCGCTCGTCGAGCACATCATCGACGCGCATATACAGCCGCGCCGTGCCTGGCATGAATTGCCAGAGCCCCGCCGCACCGACCTTCGAATAGGCCGTGGGTGTAAACGACGATTCGACGTGGGGCAGCGCCGCCAACTCCGGCGGCAAACCAAGACGCTCAAAGGTGCGTGCGATGTGAGTTTCCCACGTTCCCGAGCGGACCAAGCCCTCGCGAAACCGATCGGCTTGACCTAACTGGAAGCGCACCGTCTCGGTCGCTGCACGCAGACGACCCGACGTGGCTTTATCGCCCCACAACTCGAGCACACGCTGCGCATCAGCTGAATGCGTTGGTGAACCGCTCTCCAGTGCCTCGGCAGCCGTTCGCAACGCGCTGCGCCAACGCTCGCGCTCGAACGAGACGGCATTACGACGTGAGGGTGATCCGGCTGGAGCTGACGGCAGATTCAAAGTGCCGTAGACGATGGATAGGTCGGCCTCGTCGTGGAGGAAGCCCTGTTGGGTCGTGATCTCGCTGTAGACGCGAATCCAGAAATCGACGTCACGCTGCAATTCGGCGGGGCGCGGAATATCTCGCGAGGGTGGCCCCATGACGGGAACCACCCCTGCAGGAATCGGTTGGGTACGGCCGGCGATCGCGGCCGTAGCGATTGCAGCGACGAGTAGAAGCGTCGTCAGCCGCAATGGGTCACCCGCACTTGGAGTCGCCGCAGTTCAGACAGGTCATGCAGCCGTCCATCATCACGACGGCAGCCGTGCTGCACTTCGAACACAACTGCGCCCCCTCGGGGAAATGCGAGTTCGCAAACGCATCGGTCTGCTTGGCACGCGCTTCGAATTCGGCTCGCTTTTCATCCACCAGTTTTTTCTGGTGCTCGTCGAGCTCGAGCGGACGCAGCAAACCGATCGTCTGCAAGTGCTTTTCGATGACGTGACCCAGCTCGGCGATGATCGAGGGCATGAACTTGCCGCCCGGCTGCCAGTAGCCGCCGCGCGGGTCGAACACGGCCTTCAGCTCCTCCACGAGGAACGTCACGTCGCCGCCCTTGCGGAACACCGCGGAGATGATGCGCGTGAGCGCCACGATCCACTGGAAGTGGTCGAGGTTCTTCGAGTTGATGAAGATCT